>JAWWAN010000224.1:0-6278 GCA_033721675.1 Rhodothermales bacterium
GGGGCGGGCGAAGGCCGCGCGGTAGGCCGCGAGGTCGGCGGCCACGTCCGCGTTCGTGCGCAGGCGGGCGAAGGCGTCCGCGAGGTCGTCGTCCACCGGGGTGTCTTCGACGTGGACGAGCGCGAGCGTGTCTACCTCGGCGAAGAACGCGGCGGCGCGGTGATCGACGGCCTGCACCCGGTTGACGAGCGCGACCGTCCCGGGCTCGGGGAACCGCGCCTCGACCACGTAGCGCTCCGCCGGCGCCAGCACCACGCTCTCGGCCCATTCCTCCCGCTCGAACTTGCCGACGTCTGAGGCGACGACCTTCAGCGGCAGGCTGCCGAGTGAGACGTTGAAGGTGCGCGTGTTGGCGACGTTCGTCAGGAAGAACCGCACCACTTCGCCGCGCCGGACGCTCAGCGTCTCCTCGGGCGCGGGCGCGCCGTTGACGAGGAAGACATTCCCGAAGCGCCCCATCATCGCGTGCGTGGCGGCCTCCTCGCCGTAGGGCACCGGCCCGGCGTCGTCCAGCAGCAGGTCGTCCAGCATCCAGACCACCTCGCGGTGCGCCGGGCCGTAGTAGCCGGGCGCGGCGGGGCGGACGAGCAGGTTGCCGTAGAGCCCTAGGTCCTGGAAGACGTCCTCGCGGTGGTGGGGGTGGTACCAGTACAGGCCCGGATCGCGGAAGAAGACCCGGTAGGTGAACACGCCGCCGGGCGGCACGGCCGCCTGCGTCACGCCCGGCACGCCGTCGAAGCGGTTGTCGAGCCGGATGCCGTGCCAGTGGACGGCCGTGGGCCACGGCGTCTCGTTCGTGAACTCGACCGTGACCGTCGCCTGCTCGGAGACGTCCAGCAGGGGGCCGGGGAGCTGCCCGTTGAAGCCGTAGAGCACGGCGTCCCGGCCGCGCAGGCGGCGGCGGACGGGGCCGGCGGTGAGCCGCAGCGTGTCGCCGTCGGCCAGCGCGACGCGCCGGCGGGGCTGCGCCTCGGGGATCGGGCCGGCGGGGGCCGGGAGGAAGGGGGCCACCGGCGGCACGCGCCCCTGCATGCCCGGCAGCATCGGCATCCCGGCCCGCATCGGCGGCATCGCCCAGCCGGAGCCGCCCGCGCCGTGGTGGGCGTGGCCGTCCGTGGCGTCGTCCGGCGGGAGCAGGGCGGCGGGCGCCGTCGTCATCAGGTCGTGCGCCTCCATCCGCGTGCTCGGGCTCCGGCCCCGCAGCACGAGCCGGCCCGTCCGCTGCGTGACGGCCGCCGAGGCCTCGGCCGTCACCAGGATCAGGAACTTGTTGAAGGCCACCTCGCCGGGCGCGAACCGCCCGTTGCCTACGGGGCCGAGCTTCACGACGGGGTCGAGGACGGGCGTCGTGGCCCACGCCACGTACGCGGTGTAGGGGCCGAGCGTGGCGGGGTCCGGCAGGCCCTCGATCTCCAGGAGGAGGTCGTAGCGCAGGTGCCCGTCCGCCGTCACGGCCACGCCGAAGGGCGAGGCGGTCCGCCCGAGCGCGACCGTCCCGGATGCTCCCTCGGCGGCGGCCGTCGCCACGAGGTCGAGGCAGTAGAGGTCGGTGCTGACGGCCTCGGCCCGGTGGGCATCGCACGGGGCCGGTTGGGCGGCGGCGAGGCCCGGCAGGGCGAGGACGGCGGCGAGGAAGAGGGCACGCACGGCGAGCAGACGAGGCGGGGGCGGGATGGCTTCGCCCAATCTAGCCGCCGGCGTCTGCGGGTGCAAGGCCCGCCTAGCGCAGGCGGATCAGCAGGCCGCCGCCCACGGTGAAGGCGAAGTGGGGCATGAAGTATCCGTTGACCTCCAGGACCGGCGCGGCCCGCCCCCGGGCGTGGCCGACGGCGCCGAGGGCGAAGCCCGGGATCACCCGCTCGAAGGCCGTCACCTCGCCGCCGGCCTCGCGGCGGTAGCGGTAGTCGGTCAGCTTCGCGGCGCCGTAGAGCTGGTGGAACAGGGAGACGGCGTCCGTGCCGGCGAGCAGAGCGCCATACCGGGTGTGCACGGACTCGGTGACGCAGCCGTAGAAGCAGATCCCTTCCTCGCCCTGCCCGAAGCCGGCATTCGCGGCCACCATCACCGGGCCGTGCGCGACGCCGCCCTTCACCGCTACGCCGTACGTAGAGGCCCCCGCGAGGCGCGCGCTCACCTCCAGCCCCGGCACCACGCCGACGCGGGCCAGCAACTCCGGCTGCGCGAACGGCACGTCCCGCCGGTCCGGGTCGTAGTGCTCGATGACGTCGCCGCTGGCGCCGGCCGTGTAGCCGACGCCGAGGACCATGCCGCCGGGCTCCAGCACGTCGGCCGTCTGCAGCGTGTTCATCATCGCGCAGCCCGGGAGGGACAGCGCGGCGAGCAGCAGGGCGAGCGTGCGCATGGAGGTTCTCCGGTGGATGGAGCCCGTAGTACCCGCCGCCGCCCCGGTATGACGAACGGCGGCCCTACTCGCCGTGTACGAAGGCGAAGGCGCCGAGCGCGTGGTCCTTCTTGAACAGCTTCCAGTCCTTGCGGATGCGCCGGGCAGCGGCCTCGGCGAAGCGGACGACGTCGTCGGTGAAGACGTCCGGGTGGATCGACGAGAGGATCTTCTTCTCGGCGTCGCCCTCCATGATGCCGGTGTCCTCGTCAGACCGGGCGTGGGGCTGGGCGAGCGTCCGGCCGCAGATGTGGGCGTAGTCGCGCAGTTCGTCGTCGTCCAGGTCGTCCACGTCGATGTCGTCCTTCAGGGGGCTGCGTTCGCGGACGAGGAACGAGGTGTCGTCGTGCTCGACGCGGCCGTAGTAGGGATCGCCGCCGACGAGGTGGATGTTCTGCGCCTTGACCACGAGGCCGGCCTCGTCGTCGTCCGGGTCGTCGCCGCCCGGCGTGAGGCCGTGGAGCGCCGAGCGCCGGGCCTGCTTCATCTCCAGGATGACGTTGTCGTCCGGGGCGTCGGTCGGCCCGTCGATCAGGATCCAGTAGCGGTCCAGCCCGAGGCTGGCTGTGCCGCTGCCCTTCTTGATCGCCACGTCCTTGACGCGGAAGAAGCCGTCGCGCTTGCGGTCGGCGTCGATGTCGTTCTCCTTCACGTAGGCATCGACCACGTCCTGGAAGTCCTCCACGTACTTCGAGTGGGGGACGATGTCTTCGGACGAGACGAAGCGTTCTTTCTCGAGGTCGAGCGTATCGGCGAGGAAGTCCTCGCGTGCCTCCATGGCCCCTTTGAGCAGCTCGCGGATCATGTCCGGGCTGTTGTCGATGCGGAACTCGTGCCACTTCTCGCGGTCGTCGCGGGCGAAGCTCTCGAGCCCGCCGAGGTAGCCGCGCACGAAGGCGCGCACCACCTTCCGCCGCTTCTTCTTCTTGAGACCGTTCTGCTTGGCGATGAGGTAGAACCCGACGGCGCCGCGCTTGACGTCGTAGGTGAAGGGCGCGACGAAGGCCTCGTCGAAGTCGTTGACGCCGAAGATGGGCGCCCCGTCCTCGTTCGGCATCACGCCGAAGTTCTCGGGGTGGACGTCGCCGATGGTGAAGACGCGCGGCAGGTGGGCATCCGTGCCGGCGTAGTCGCGGTAGTAGAGCAGCGCCGTGCCCCGGAAGAACTTGAACGCGGCGCCGGCCAGCTTGTCGAACTTGGCCTGCGCCCCCTCGGGGTGGTTGCGGATGCGGAACTGGTGGTCCTCGCGGAGGGTGCGGCGGACGTAGAGGCGGCGCTGCTCTTCGGGCAGCAGCAGGGGCGGCACGAGGACGTCGCCGTCGGCGCGGCGGCGGGCGAAGGCGTGGAACGCGTCGGAGCGGTCGCGCTCGTCGGTGCGGGGGGTCTGCAGGATGATCATGGCACGGCGGGAACGGGTGAGAACAGGCGTCCCGATTCCAACGCGGCGGCCCCGCCGCCGGATGGTGACGAACCCGGCATTTCTGGCGCAGAGACGGATGGACCGGAGAGTATAGTGCATGGATTGATGAGGGCGCTGAGCCCGCTCCTGCTGCCATCCCCCACCGTCCATCATCAATCTCCCATCCATCCTTTCCGCCCCCTGCCGGGATGGCTTTTCCGCCGCCGCCGCACATATGACGCACCGGTGGCAGCACGGCGGCGTACGTTGCCCATCGTTCACCCCCCGCCTCCCCACTCCTCATCCTCAACGCTCTTCAGGAGGTCTGCATCATGGAACCCGTAGCCACCCACGCCCCCGGCACGTTCTGCTGGATCGAGCTCGCCACCACCGACCCCGAGGCCGCCAAGGCCTTCTATACCGGCCTCTTCGGCTGGAACGCGCTCGACACCGAGGCCGGGCCGGGCGTCACCTACACCTTCCTCCGGCGCGGCGAGCAGAACGTCGGGGCGCTCTACGCGCAGGAGGCCACGCAGCGCGAGCAGGGCATCCCACCGCACTGGTTCTCGTACGTCTCCACCGGCGATGCCGACGCCGCTGCGGAGCGCGCCGCCGCGCTGGGCGGCACCGTCGTCGTCGCGCCGTTCGACGTGATGGACGCCGGGCGGATGGCCATCGTGCAGGATCCCACCGGCGCCCCGTTCGGTCTCTGGCAGACCCGCACCCACCCGGGCGTGGACGTCCTCCAGGAGCCGGGCTCGCTCTGCTGGAGCGAGCTCGCCACGCGCGACGCCGAGGCCGCCGGCGCCTTCTATACGGGCCTCTTCGGCTGGGAACGGCAGACCGGCGACACGCCCGGCGGCCCCTACACCATGTTTTCCCGCTCGGCCGACGACCCGGCGGCGGGGATGCTCCAGATGACCGAGGAGTGGGGCGAGATCCCGTCGCACTGGATGCCCTACTTCGGCGTCGAGGACTGCGACGCCGCCGTCGCGCGCGCGCAGGAGCTCGGGGGGACGGTGAAGGTGGAGCCCATCACGATGCCGGGCGTCGGGCGCTTCGCCGTCGTGGCAGACCCGCAGGGTGCAGTCTTCTCGATCATCACGTTCGAGCACTTCGGCGCGTAGGGGCGTCCCGAGCGGAGCCGAGGAAACTGGACCGGGGAGGTAGACCCAGGCCGGGCGCGGCTCCGGTCGAACCGAGAACCGGTCTGATGGAGGATTGCAGAGGGATCACGACACCGACGTTCGCTCCCTCACCGGTCATCAATCCATACTCATCAATCCTTCATCGTAGTACATCCCGTCTATCCTTCCTGTCCTCCCCCTCGCGTGGGGAAAAACTCATGCGATTCCTTGGGGTGTCGGTAGAGGCAGCGCGGGGGTAAAAAGGCGGGCGGGGCTTTCGGGGCAAGGCGGCAGGCCGTAGACTGAGGGCGCGCCCTGCTCATCGGCCCGCCGCGCCATGCCCAAGACCGCCTGCCTGCTCGCCGTCCTCCTGCTCGCCGCCGCGCCCGCCCCGGCGCAACGCGTCCTCTTCGTCGATGCCGACGCTACCGGGGCGGGGGACGGGACGACGTGGGCAGACGCCTTCCCGCGCCTGCAGGACGCCCTCGCCGCCGCCCGCCCCGGCGACGAGCTCTGGGTGGCCGAGGGCGTCTACCGGCCCGACCGGGGCGCGGGCATCGCACCCGGCGACCGAACCGCCTACTTCGACCTCCGCAGCGGCATCGCGCTCTACGGCGGCTTCGGCGGCACCGAGACGCGCCGCGACGAGCGGGACTGGACGGCCCACGAAACGATACTCTCCGGCGACCTCGCGGGCGACGACGGCGACGTGCTCGACCCGTTCGACCCCACGCGGGCCGACAACGCTTTTCACGTCGTCGGCGCGGGCGATGCGGCGCGCGGCCCGGCCAGCGCCACGGCCATCCTCGACGGCTTCACCGTCACCGGCGGCAACGCGAACGCGCTCGGCATCGACCCGAACAACACGGGCGGCGGCTTCTGCATCATCCTGGAGAGCCGCCCGACGCTGCGCCACCTCGTCGTCACCCGCAATACGGCCCGCTTCGGCGGGGGGATGGGCCTCGTCTCGCTCGCCGCGCCGGCCCTCGAAGACGTCGTCTTCCGCGAGAATGCCGCCAGCGAGAAGGGCGGCGGCGCGTGGAGCTTCGTCAGCCGTCCCACGATGCGCGGCGTGCGCTTCGAGCGCAACCGGAGCGACGGGCGCGGCGGCGGCCTGTTCAACGAAGGCAGCGCGGCCCTCATCGACGACGCCGTGTTCATCGGCAACGCGGCCGGGCTCGACGGCGGCGGCATCGCCAGCGAGCGCGACAACTCGGTGCTGACGAACGCGCGCGTGCTCGGCAACACGGCCCCGCGCTGGGGCGGCGGGATGTTCAACGTCCGGAGCGCCCCCATCCTGATGAACGTCGTCTTCTCGGGGAACGCCTCTACGGAAGCCGGTACGGGCGAC
>JAWWAN010000225.1:0-6273 GCA_033721675.1 Rhodothermales bacterium
GGCGCCGGCCCAGCCTCGCCGGGGGCCGTCAGCCGCGCGCGCTCCACGCAGCCGGAGCAGTTGCAGCGGCGCCTCGGCGGCGACCTCGACACCATCGTGCTGAAGGCCCTCGCCAAAGACCCGGCGCGCCGCTACCCGTCGGCCGCCGCGCTCCGGGACGACGTCCAGCGGCACCTGGACGGCCGCCCGGTGCTGGCCCGCCCCAGCACGCTGGGGTACCGCGCGACGACGTTCGTCCGCCGGCACCGGGCCGGCGTGGCGGCGGCGGTGCTGGTGACGCTCTCGCTGCTGGGCGGCCTGGCCGGCATGGGCTGGCAGGCCCGCCGTGCGGCCGCCGAGCGCGACCGCGCCCGTGCCGCCCAGGGGCAGGCCGAGCAGGTGACCGCGCTCATGCAGGGCCTCTTCCGGATCCCGGATCCGAGCCAGGCCCGGGGAGACACCATCACGGCCCGCCGGCTCCTCGAACTCGGGACGCGCCGCATCGAGGCCGAGCTGGAGGGCCAGCCCGGGTTGCAGGCGGCCCTGTTCAGCGAGGTGGGGCAGGTGTATCAGAACCTGGGCCTGCACGCGGAGGCCCTGCCCGTACTCGAAAGGGCCCTGGCGATCCGGAGGCAGCTATTCGCGACGCCTCATGCCGAGCTGGCCGCCAGCGCATACCACCTCGCGGCGCTGCACTTCGAGCTGAGCGACTACGATGCGGCCGAACCGCTCTTCCGCGAGGCCCTGGCGATGCAGCGCGCGGTGCTCCCCTCGGACCACCTCAGCCTCGCCGCCACCCGGCACGGGCTGGGCGACCTGCTCAGCGACCGGGGCCGGTACGACGAAGCCGAGCCGCTCCTGCGCCGCGCTCTGGACGCCCGGCGCCGCCAGCTCGGGCCGGGCCACGCCGACGTGCGGGCCACCCTCGACGGCCTCGCCCTCGTGCTACACCGCCGGGGCGACTTCGCCGGGGCCGAGGCCCTGTTCCGGGAGGCCGTCGCGCTGAGCCGCGACGCCGTGCAGGAGGCCGATCCGGCGATGCTCTCGTACCTGCGCGGCCACGCCCGGATGCTGCACCGCTTCCGCAGAGACTACGCCGCCGCCGAGCCGCTCTACCGGGAGGCCCTCGGCCTCGCCCGCACGCTCTATGGCGAGCAGCACGCCGAGACCGCCACCGCGCTCAACGACCTGGGCCAGCTCCTGCGCGACCAGGGGGACCTGGAGGCCGCCGAGCCGGTCCTGCGCGCCTCCCTCGCGATCTGGCAGGGGCTCCACGGCGACGAACACGCCGAGACGACGGTCAGCAAGCAGACCCTCGCCACCCTCCTGGCGATGCGCGGGGCCGCGGACGAAGCCGCGCGGCTGCACCGGCAGGGGCTCGCCACCTCCCGCCGCCTCTACGGCGACGAGCACATCCGCGTCATCAGCGCGCTCGTCAGCTACGGGAGCCTGCTCACCGACCAGGGCGCCTACGCCGAAGCCGAGCACCACTTCGAAGAGGCGCTCCGGACGAGCCGCGCGCTCTATGGCGACTCGCACGCCCTGGTGGCCCACAGCCTGCACGGGCTCGCCCGCGTCGACTGCGAGCAGGATCGGTTTGCGGAGGCGGAACCCCGCTTCCGGCAGGTGCTGGCCCTGCGCGAGAACCTGCACCCCGCCGGGCACTGGCGCATCGCGCTTGCCCAGAGTGCCCTCGCGGGCTGCCTGACGCGGATGGCGCGGTTCGAGGAGGCCGAGGCGCTGCTGCTCCAGAGCTACCCCGTCCTGCGCGAGGCGCTGGGCGACGGCGACGTGCAGACCGCCCGGACGCGCGAGCGCCTCGCCACGCTCTACGACCGCTGGGACCGGCCCGCCGAGGCGCAGCGCTTTCGTGCGGAGGCCGGCAGCGCGCCGTAACTACCCCGCCGCCCGGATGGCCTCCACCGTGGCCGGGTCTTCCAGGCTGGAGACGTCGCCGGGGTCCTCGCCCAGATAGGTGGCGCGGATCACCCGCCGCATCACCTTGGCGTTGCGCGTCTTCGGGAGGGCGTCCGTGAAGAGGAGCGCCTTCGGCTTGAGCGGCTTGCCCAGCTCCGCCGTCACCCGGTCCACCAGCTCGGCCCGGAGGGCGTCCGAAGGGGCATGGCCGGGCTTGAGGACGACGTACGTGACGAGCGCCTCGCCCTTGATCGCGTGCGGCACGCCGATGGCCGCGCTCTCGGCGACGGCGTCGTGGGCGTTCAGCAGCGCTTCGACCTCGGCCGGCCCGAGCCGCTTGCCCGCCACCTTGATCGTGTCGTCCGAGCGGCCCAGGATGTACCACAGGCCGTCCGCGTCGACGGCGGCGAAGTCGCCGTGAACCCACATGCCGTCGAAGCGGCGCCAGTACGTGTCGAGGTAGCGCTGGCGGTCCTGCCAGAAGCCGCGTGTCATCCCGATCCAGGGCCGGCGGAGGACGAGCTCACCGACGGCCCCGCGCACGGGCGCCCCGTCGGCGTCCACCACGTCGGCATCCATGCCGGGGACGGGGCCGGAGAAGGCGCACGGCTTGAGCGGCTTGAAGAAGTTGCCGCACAGGATGCCGCCGGAGATCTCGGTGCCGCCGCTGTAGTTGAGGATGGGCCGCGTGCCGCCCAGCACGTGCTCGAAGCACCACCGCCACGACTCCGGGTCCCACGGGCTGCCGGTCGAGCCCACCGCGCGGAGGCGCGTGAGGTCGTGCTTGCGGACCGGCTCGGTGCCGTGCGTCTTGAGGGCGCGGATGAGCACGGGCGAGACGCCGAGGTGGGTGACGCCGTGGTCCGCGCACAGCTTCCACACGCGGTCCGGCGCGGGGTAGTCCGGCGCGCCGTCGTAGAGCACCATCGTCGCGCCGATGCAGAGCGTGCCGAAGACGAGCCACGGCCCCATCATCCAGCCCATGTCCGTCATCCAGTACATCACCTCGCCCGGCTTGAGGTCCATGGCGTGGTACATGTCCTGCGCGCCCTTGATGGGGAAGCCGCAGTGCGTGTGGACGGCGCCCTTGGGGCGGCCCGTGGTGCCGCTCGTGTAGATGATCATCAGCACGTCTTCGGCGGCCGTGCGCGCGGTCTCGGCGGCGTCCGGCTGGCCCTCCAGAAACTCGTCCCACCACCGGTCTCGCCCGGCCTGCATGGGCGTCTCGGCGAGGCCGGCGCGGCGCTGGACGATCACGTGCTCGACGGTCGGGCAGCTCGCGAGGGCGTCGTCGGCGGTGGGCTTCATCGGGACGGGCGTGCCGCGCCGGAAGAAGCCGTCGGCGGTGAAGAGCGCCTTCGCGCCGGCGTCCTTCAGGCGGGTGGCGACGGCGCTCGGGCCGTAGCCGCTGAAGAGGGGCAGGATCACGCCGCCGATCTTGATGACGGCCAGGAAGGCGACGATCAGCTCGGGCGTCATCGGCATGTAGAGCCCCACGGCGTCGCCCTTCTCCAGGCCGAGGCCGCGCAGCGCGTTCGCGCACCGGCAGACGGCGCGGTGCAGCTCGGCATAGGTCATCGTCACGGTCTCGCCCTCCTCGCTCTCGTAGCGGAGGGCGTCGCGCTCGGCAGACTCGTCGTGCTGCCACTTATCCAGACAGTTCAGGACGATGTTCATCGCCCCGCCCACGCACCACACCGGGAACTCCGGCCCCTCGCGCAGATCCACGATGGACGTGTAGGGCGTGTAGAACTGCACGTCCAGGTCTTTCATCACGGCGTCCCAGAACCACGCGACGTCGTCCGTGGAGCGCTGCATCAGCGCGTCGTAGTCGTCGAGGCCGTGCTCGTCCATGAAGCGCCGCAGGTTGCTCTGGGCGATCCAGTCGGGGTTGGGCTCCCAGGCGATCTGCTGGCCGAAGGGGAACGAGTCAGGCGGGGTGGCGGTGGGGTCGGGCGAGGCCATGCGCGGGCAGAGAAGGATCGGTGGAAAGGGCGGGGGAAGAAGGTAGAGCGACGCCGCCCGAAGGTTCCAACGGGGGGAAGGGGAAAGGGTAGCGAACTCAGATCCCCCAGTCCCCAGCCCCTGGCTCCCGGTCCCTGCCCCTCACCCCACCGTCGGCGTGTGCACCTCGTGATCCCAGGCATGGTGGCTGCCGTGGGGGCGGATCACGCCGTCCGGCGGGAGGCCCGTGAGCGGCGCCTCGGCGGCCGGCTCGACGGGCGCGCGGCGGTGGCGCAGCCAGTAATCCATCGACAGCTCGCCCGCGCCGAAGACGGTCACCACGACGAGCAGCACCAGCACGAGCGCGGCCAGCTCCAGCGACTGCCCGGCCGCGAAGAGCCCTTCCCCCCAGTGCACGAAGAAGACGGCGCCGACGAGGATCGGCACCTGCGAGAGCGCCGCCGCCCGCGTCAGCAGGCCCACCACGAGCATGACCCCGCCGACGAGGTGCGCGAGGGTGATGTAGTGCACCAGCAACGCCGGCATGAACCAGTCCAGCCCGCTGCCGACGAGCAGGCCCATCAGGACCTCCTGGTCCCCGATGAAGACCCATCCCCGCACGAACAGGGCCAGGCCGAGGAAGACGCGGATGAGGGCGTAGGGCAGGCTGCTGCCGGCGTCGTAGCGGTGCAGCAGGGTCGCGTAGCGGGTCATGGCTCCCTCCGAAGGGTCGGGTGAGGGACGATAGAAGCGGAATGCGCGCCGCGCCGCAGCAGGCGCCTCATCTATTGATACGCCAGCCTGCGCCCGCTGTCAACGCCTGGAACGCGCAGACGGCGCGCCGGTGTAACCTCGCGTCCGTCCCCGATGGCTCACTCCCTACGTGCGATGAACGACCCGGACAAGATCCACAAGAGCGAGGACGAGTGGCGCGCGGAGCTCTCACCCGAGCAGTACCGCGTCCTCCGCGAGAAAGGCACCGAGCGGGCCTTCACCGGCGCCCTGCTCGGCAACAAGAGCGAGGGCGTCTACCGCTGCGCCGCCTGCGGCGAGCCGCTCTTCGGCTCGGACGCCAAGTACGACAGCGGCAGCGGCTGGCCCAGCTTCTACCAACCCCTCGGGGACGAGCACGTGGAGACCGAAGACGACCGGAGCTTCGGGATGATGCGCACCGAGGTGCTGTGCGCCCGCTGCGAGAGCCACCTCGGCCATGTCTTCCCCGACGGCCCGCAGCCGACCGGCCTGCGCTACTGCATCAACTCGGCCGCGCTCGACTTCGACCCCGCCGCCGACGACGACGAATGACCCCGGCGGTGCGGAAGAATTAATCCGCAAGGGCTGACGGCCAGCCCGCCGGGTCGTATGTTGCAGGGAACCGGCTGTGTGGCAGCCGCCTTCCTCACCCGATGCACCCCCCATCATGGACGCCCCGAAGACCTTCCAGGAGCGAAAGCGCCAGTTCCTCAAAGACTACGGGTTCAAGGTCATCAATGCCATCGAGCGCGTCGTGAAGCGCTACTCGCTCGTCGGCGATCATCCGTTCTTCGACCCGGACACGTTCCGCTGGAACGCGCTCCTGGAGGCCAACTGGGAGGCCATCCGCGCCGAGCTGGACCAGGTGCTGACGATGCGCGAGGAGCTGCCCCGCTTCCAGGACATCTCGACCGACCAGACCGCCATCACGACCGACGACAAGTGGCGGACGTTCTTCATCTACGGGTTCGGCTTCAAGGCCGAGAAGAACGCGGCCCGCTGCCCGGAGACGACGCGCCTGGTGGAGCAGGTGCCGGGCATGACGACGGCCTTCTTTTCGATCCTCGCGCCGGGCAAGCACATCCCCGCGCACCGGGGCGTCTATGCGGGCGTCCTGCGGTACCACCTCGGCCTGAAGGTGCCCGAGCCGCGCGAGCAGTGCCGCATCCGCGTGGAGGACGGCATCCGGCACTGGGAAGAAGGGCGCGGCCTGCTCTTCGACGACACCTACGAGCACGAGGTCTGGAACGACACCGACGGCGAGCGGGTGGTGCTCTTCATGGACGTCCTCCGGCCGCTGCCGCCGCCGCTGGCGCTGCTGAACCGGCTCATCATCAAGGCCGTCGCGCTCTCGCCGTATATCCAGGACGCCAAGAAGAACCAGGAGACCTGGGAGCAGCGGCTCGAAGCCGCCGTGGCGTCGTGATGGGGTGAGGGCTTGAGGGCTGAGGCCGCGGCCGGCTCACTCGTGGGCCTGGGTGGCCGCCTCGGCAGGCGGAGTCGCCGGACTGGCGGTGAGGGCTGCTTCCAGCGCCGCCAGGCGGGCGGCCGTGCCTTCCCGCAGCGCGGCGACCTCGGCCTGAAGGGCCTCGATCTGGTCGGCCTGCGCCGCGATGGTGGCCTGCTGCTCCTGCATGCCACGCACGAGCACCGCCGTCAGCTTGCTGTAGGAGACGCTCA
>JAWWAN010000226.1:0-6243 GCA_033721675.1 Rhodothermales bacterium
GTCCGGCGGGGGGCCGGGCACGCCATACCGGCGTCGGTAGCCGGGCGAGGCGTCCAGCCGGTACTTGGCGTCGAGGACGTAGCGGCGCGGGCCGGAGACCGTGTGATGGGTCAGCAGCACGTCGGGTTGCTGCGGCACGAGGAACCCGTGCCCCCCGAAGCGCGGGTTGTAGACCAGCTCCAGCGCGCCGTCCGGCAGAGGGAAGCGAAGCGTCTGCGCGCGGCCCTGCCGCAGCCGCAGATGCAGGCCCCGCTGCTCGACGCGGATGAGATTGCGCAAGGGCGCCCGCTCGCCGGTGCGGGCCGCCACGAGCCGGACGAGGGTGAGGAAGCACCAGTATTCGTAGAGCAGGTGCACGTCTTTCAGGCTCAGGTCCAGCGGGCCGCCGCCCAGGTGGAGCCCGCGCTGCAGGGCGAGGCAGGCCCGGTACGCCTCGCGGTACCCGGGCGCCGTTCGTAGCGGCAGCGGCGGCTCCGGCGGCGGAGGCCCGGCGGCAGCCTGCACGATCTCCAGCCGCTCCAGCGCTATGATGCGGCGCTGCATCGACGCGATCTCTGCGAGCACGCGGCGGCGGCGCGGGCCGGGCCGGCGGCGACCCTCGGCCTCGCGGAGTCCAGCCAGCCGATGCCCGATCTGCCGGAGCCGCGCGGCGATCCACCGGTGAGCGGGCGTGTCGAGCGTATAGCGGCTCGCCGCAGCCGGCACGTGCGCGCGTACCGGCGCTATGCCCGGAAGCATTTCGGCCGGACCCCACCCCGCCCCCCGTTGCACGGCGCGCCGCAGCGCCGCGTCCGGGCGGCGGACGCGGTGGGCCGCCACCGGCCCGGCCACCCGTTCGGCATCCCACAGGGGATGACGTGCGGCGTAGGTCAGCGCCCGCTCCAGCGCGTCCAGCACCCCGGCCAGCCGAGCCAGCCACGCCACCGTGCCGGGCGGCTCGGGAGGCTGCCCGCCGGCCGCAGCCGTGGTGGGCCGCAACTGCTCCAGCGCCAGCTCCGCCGCGATCGCGCGCACGTCGTCGCGGAGCGCGGCGTAGTCCTGCCGGTAGTCCAGCTTCGAGGGAGCGACCTCCACGGTGACGGCGAACTGCGGCACGCCGCCGCTCTCCACGACGAAGCGGCTCCGCCCCACCTGCGCCCCGAAGTTGACCGTGCCGTGGACGAGCCGGCTCTGCTCCGCGTCCATCAAACCATGCAGCAGCACGGGGTCGCGGTGGCGCAGCGCCACGGGCGCTCCGGTGCGGCTGCGGACGAGCAGGGCGTAGTCCGTCTGCTCGGAGAGGTGCGCTGCGACCTCGTCGCTGAGGTATACCATGGGATCAGCCGCCAGCGGCTCCACCACGAGCCCGAAGGGGCGCTCCGGCGCACCCCCCGGCGCAGCGACGGACGAGGGGGTGCCGCGGCGGCTCCAGACGAGCCGGACCGCCGGCGTCTCGATGGTGAAGAGCGTAGACACGAGCACAGGGGAGGGCGAGCGCGGAGACCCGCTAACGCCGCAGTCTCAGCCGGGTTGTCCCTCACCCTGCTCCGGGAGGTCGAACAGGGCGTTCGTGTCGAGGATCACGGTGCGGGCGCCGCGCCTCCGGGCCTGCCGTACCAGGTCTTCGGTGCCGCCCGGCCCGTCGCCCTTGCTGCCGTTCCAGAGGGCGATGAGCGTCGTATGAGCCCCGCCGGCGGCGAGGGCCTCGCGAAGCATCCACAGGTTGGCGCGCTGCCAGACCGTGTATCCGGCGTCCCCGCCGCGCTCCCCTGGTGGCGCCTCCGCCTCGGAGAACAGATGCACGGGCCGCTCGGCGAGCAGACGGTCGAACCGGTCCACCCACTCGTCGCCGGCGAAAGCCACCGACTTGGCGAGGTACTGCTCGCGAGGGAGCGCGAGATACACCTCGGTGGGGATGCCGAGGGCGCGGCAGACCTCGTGAAAGAGGATGTCTCCCCCGTTGGCGCCGCCGGCGATGCCGCGCATCGGCGCCGCCCCGACGCGCGCCTGCTCTCGCTCGACGGCCTCCCGGATCGCGGCGCGGGCCGTCGCTTCCTCGCCGGCCGGAAAGCGCGGCTCCGCACGATCCTCCCGGTCGATCATGTGGCCGGTGAAGAGGAGTACGTGGGGCGCCGGGGCGCCGGCTTCGGACGGGGGCATAAGACGGAGCGCGTCAGGTCAGGCCTGGGGCACGAACGGGCCGAAGTGGGCGAGGTCGATCTGGCGGCCGGCGGCGCGGCCCACGGCGCGCATGTCGTCGATGTGGTCCACGGAGTCCAGCTTGCGCACGTCGTCGGCCTTGATGGATCCCAGCCCCAGCTCCTCGAGGCGCTCGTCGGTCAGCTCGACGTTGTACCGCGCGTAGAGAAAGTGCCGGCCCTGGTCGTCGGAGAGGGGGAGCGGCGCACCGTCGTCACCGCGCGGGATCATGTCCCCCAGCTCCCGGTCGATGGGGGCGCCGTACGTGCAGCGGCCGACGGTGCGGCAGTTGATGTCCTGCTCGACGAGCATCGTGTAGAGCAGGTTGCTGGGCAGCGACGGGACGGTCGAGACGAGGCCCCGGTCCGCGTCGTAGCCGCCGAGCGTCGCACTCGTGCCGGTGCCCACCGAGATGACGAGCAACTGGTCCTCGCCGGTCTCCCAGCCCAGGCAATAGGCCGGCTGCGTCGCCATGCGGTAGAGGAGGAAGGCGGGGTTGTTGTAGGGGGTCACGCCGCCGTCGACGAAGACGAACGCCTTGTCCGGGTCGTCCGGATCCCAGGGCAACACTTCGGGCGGGAAGTAGACCGGGGCGGCCGTCGAGGCGCGGACGAGCCGCCAGAGCGGGATCCGCAGGTTGCAATCGCTCCGCTCCTGGCTGTTGTACCGCGCCCACGGATTGCTGCTGATGGGCCACGGCGAGTCCGTCGTGACGTTCTGCGTGACGACGAGCAGCAGGCAGTCGAGGTGCTCCGGCGAGAGGTCGGTGTCTTCGCCGAAGACATCCCGGAGCTGCCGTTCGAGCGGCTCGGAGCGATAGATGCTCTTGAGCCGGCGCAGGATGAAGCGCTTGTCGAACATCTCCGGGCCGGTCTTGACGTAGAAGTCGAGCAGCTCCGGGACGGACATGCCGCGCGCGAGGCCGGCGGCGATGATGGCGCCCGTCGAGGTGCCGCCGATGTAGTCGAAGTAGTGGCAGAGGCGGAAGTCGTCGCCGCGCCCGAGGCGGTCGGCGAGCTGGTTCTCCATCGCGCCCAACATCTCGAGCGTGATGACGCCCCGGATGCCGCCGCCGTCGAGGGCGAGCAGCTTGCGGGGTTGCTTCGTGGTGTACCGCTCGGCCAGGGGGCCCCAGAGGGTCGGATCGGTGCTACACGCCATGATGCATTCCTCCGTCCGTGAGTTTATGGATGCGTACGCGCGGGCGGCTCAATCCATGCCTCAACAATCTCTGCCGCCGCGTCCCTCATATCTACGACATCCCGGCTCCAATTGCTATCACCCGCCGGCAGGGTGTGGCGTCCCTCGCCGGCGGCTCATCGCACCAACATCATCGTGTGCGTGAGTGTGCCCGAGCCGGTCTCCAGCCGGTAGAAATAGGGGCCGCTGGGCAGGCGTCCGGCGTCGAACGCGGCGCGGTGCGTGCCAGCGGGGAGCAGCCCGTCCACGAGGGTCTCGACGAGGCGGCCGCGCCCGTCGTAGACGCGCAGCCGCACGCGGGCGGCCTGCGGCAGCGTGTAGGAGAGCGTCGTCCGCGGGTTGAACGGGTTGGGATAGTTCGGATGCAGCACGAACCCCTCGGGCACCGCCTCCCGCCGCGCCGCCACGGGCGTGGCCGGCCGTGCGATGAGATCCAGCGGGAACGGGGGCGGGGTGAGGAGGACGTCGCCCAGCACGCCGGCGGCGGCCTCCTCGGAGAACCCGAACCAGTCGCGCAGCACGACGCCGTAGAGCCGCCGGAAGTCGACGCTGGGCCACAGGTTGCCCTCGTCGTCGAGGGCGCCGAGGTCGGGCGGGGGGCCGTAGAGACCACCCCGGACGCCGGGGCCGGCGAAGAACAGGGGCGCGGCGGTCCCGTGGTCCGTACCGCGCGAGCCGTTCTCGTCCACGCGGCGGCCGAACTCGGAGAAGGTCATCACGAGCACGCGCTCGGCGTGCCCGCCGGCGGCGAGGTCGGCGATGAAAGCGGCGACGCTGTCGGCCAGCTCGCGGAGGAGGAGGGCGTGGAGGTCGCGCTGCTCGGCGTGCGTGTCGAAGCCGCCGAGGCCGACGTGGTAGATCTTGGCGCCGAGGCCGCCTTTGATGAGCCGGGCGATGATGGCGAGGTTGTGGGCGAGGTAGGCGCCGGGCGGGTAGGCCGCCGTGTTGCGCCCGGCGCTGGCGGCGTCGTGCACGGCGCGGGCATACCGGAAGGCATCGTTGGCGACGCTCCGCAGGTACCCCATCTCGGCGCCGTAAGGCGTCGGCGGGACGGCGGTGTCGTAGAGACGCCCCTCGGCGGCGAGGCGCTCGAAGACCTCGGGGCTGTTGAGCGCCATCCCGAGGTTCCGCTGCGCCCCCTGGAACAGCATCGCCGGGAGCCCCCCCAGCTGCACGGCCAGCGGGCGCTCCGGCGGGTCCGCCTCGAAGCGCGGGTAGAGATGGTCCAGCGACCGGCCGGCCCACCCGGAGCGCACGTACACGTCGCTGTCGCTGGCCGAGAGCCAGATGTCGGTCGAGCGGAAGTGGGACAGGTCGGGGTCGTCGTAGCCGACGCCCTGCACCACGCCGAGGTGGCCGTCCTCGTAGAGCGGCACGAGCGCGCGGAGCGACGGGTGCAGGCGCTGCGTCTCGGTCAGGGGCAGCGCGGTGGTGCGCGGGAGGGCCAGGCGGGGCCGCGCCCGGTAATAGCGGTCATCCTCGGTGGGGATGATCGTGTTGAGCCCGTCGTTGCCGCCGCAGAGCTGCACCAGCACGAGGATGCGGTCGTCCTCGATGCCGGCGAGGCGGTGGAGCAAGGGCGTGCGGCCGGCCGCACGCACCGGCACGCCGCCGAGCGCGAACGCCGAGGCCGCCGCCAGCCCGAGGCGCGTCAGGAAGTCGCGGCGGCTCCAGCGGCGATGCGCGAGGCCGTGCGCGGCGCCGTCTTCGAGGCGGCTGCCGGGGCGCGGAGCGGAGCGGCGAGCGTCGTGGTCACACATGGCGTTTCAGCGGGTGCGCGCGAGCGCGACCCCCGTCAGGTCAGTTGGTACTCGGGCAGGCGGACGAGGGCGAGGGCGTAGTTGAACAGAAGCCACGGCGCGCCCGCGTGGTGGACGTCCCACTCGTACCACGGCACGCCCCCTAGGAACCGCTTCGCGAGATCGCGCACGTGGGCCGGCCCGTCGGCGATCTCCTGCGGGATGGGAAAGCTGACGAGGTCGCCGGCGAACCCCTCGGCGGGCGCGTCGAGGCTGAGGGCTTCGGCAGGGACGGGCAGCAGGTGCTCGGCCAGCTTCACCGGCAGGTGGAAGGCGGCGTGCGGGTCGGCGGGGTCGTGCAGGCGCTCGGCCAGGGGCACGAAGCTGAAGAACTGCCCCCCGAGGATGCCGTCGTAGAGCAGGTAGTCCACAAGCTCCCACCGCACGGGCAACGTGGAGGTCGAGATCCAGCTCCGGTAGCCGGGCCAGCCGGCCACGTTGGGCGGCTGGAGCAGGCCCTGCTCGGTCTCCCACGCCATCCAGTGGAGATCGCGGAAGAGGTCGGCGCGGGTGCGCTCGGCGTGCGTCTCGCGCAGCAGCCCCACGAACAGCTCGATCGGGCTCTTGATCTGCGCCCCCAGCACGGCTTCGTCGAAGAAATGCTCACTGGCGAGCACGGCCTCGACGGCGGGCGCGAGCGCGAAGTCGTGGGCCAGCAGCACCTGGGCCACGGACTCCACGAAGGCGGCGTCCGGCGCGGCATAGACGAACGCCGCGCAGAGCGCGCCGGCGACGAAGACGGCCGTCTGCTCGGCGCGCTCCTCGAAGATCAGGTCGATGACGTCGCCGTAGCGGAAGCGGCTGGTGCGGCCGAAGATGGTCTTGTCTCCGGTGTCGTGCCGGTTCATGTCGAACCGGTGGTCGAAGGCGAAGAAGTCGACGCCGTGGCCGGTGAGGGCGCGGGCGACCTCCCGGACGTCCTGCTCGGTGTAGTTGGGCTGCCCGGCCGCATCGAACTGGCCCATCGTGAAGAGCTCCAGCAACTCGCGGGCGTAGTTCTCGTTCGGCTCCTCGCGCGTGTTGAGGTCGCCGTTGAGATAGATCAGCATCGCCGGGTCCAGGCCGA
>JAWWAN010000227.1:0-6234 GCA_033721675.1 Rhodothermales bacterium
CCACTACCTCTGCCTGTCGAAGAGCTTCATCGCATCGCAAGACACGTATGCGTTGCGCAAGGGCGCGCCGTACTTCGAGGTGGAGGGGGTCTTCGAGACGGCGCACCGGCACGAGAAGACCGTGCGGCTGGTGTACATGCCCGCCGAGGGAAAACGGATCTTCGTCAATGGCGCCCCGCTGGAGCGGCTGGCGGACGTGGTGGGGATGTTGCCGGTGGTGGTGTTCTCGCCCGAAGACCAGGCCCTCACTGCGGGCGGGCCGGACGAGCGGCGGCGCTTCCTGAACAACATCATGAGCCAGGCGCGGCCCGTCTACCTGGACGATCTGATGAAGTACCGCCGCGCCCTGCGCCAGCGCAGCGAGCTGCTGCACCAGGCGCGGCGCGCGCCCCGCACCGTCCCGCCCTCGCTGCTGGACTCGTGGACCGAGGAGCTCGTCGTCCTCGGCAGCCGCGTGATCGCCGGGCGCCTGCGCTTCCTCCGCGAATTCGAGCGCTTCCTGGACGACGCCTACCGGCAGATCGAGGCCGTCTCCGAAAAGCCGACCCTCGACTATGCCGGCATCGCTCCGCTGCCGCCGGAAGCCGACGAAGACGCCGTGGCCGCGATCTTCCGCGAAAGGCTCGACCGCGCCGCCCCCCAGGAACGCCGCCTGGGGCGGACGGCCGCCGGGCCGCACCGCGACGAGCTCGTCTTCCGGCTCGACGGGATGGAGGTGCGCCGATATGCCTCGCAGGGGCAGCACCGCACGTTCGGCATGGCGCTCAAGCTAGCCCAGTACTTCTACCTCTACGACCGGCTGGAGGAAGCGCCCCTGCTGCTGCTCGACGACGTCTTCGACACGCTCGACGCCACCCGCACCCGCGCCTTTCTGGACCTGATGCAGAGCGACGCCCTCGGCCAGACGGTCGTGACGGCCGCCGAGCGCCGCTCGTTCGAGGGATTGCTGGATTTCTCGGGGCCGGGCGTGCAGACGCTGCGGGTAGAGCCCGGTGGGATTCGCGCGGAGACCGCGCCGGAAACGTGACGTATCTTTTTCTTTTAGCTCGGATCTGACCGGGGCGCGGCACGCTACCATCCCATCGCGCTCTCTACCCCTTCAACATCGGTCCGGCCCGATCATGGAACCCGTTGCACTCTGGCGGCGCGCTCGCGCCGCGATGCTCCTCGCCGTCGCGGTCACTCTGTTCGCGAGCTGTACCGTCTCGAAGAACCCGATCACCGGCAACAAGCGCGCCTACGGCTACACGTGGGCCCAGGAAGTGCAGATCGGCAAAGAGGCCGACCCGCAGATCGTCGCCCAGTTCGGCCTGTATGAGGACGCCGACCTGACCAGCTACGTGGAGCGCATCGGCGAGAAGGTGCTGGCCGAGAGCCACCTCCGCCGTCCAGACACCGACCCCGAATTCCGCAACACGCCGTTCACGTTCCGCGTGCTGGACAGCCCCGTGGTCAACGCCTTCGCCCTGCCCGGCGGCTACGTCTACGTGACGCGCGGGCTGCTGACGCACCTCGACAACGAGGCGCAGCTGGCCGTCGTGCTGGGCCACGAGGTCGGGCACGTGGCGGCGCGGCACGCGTCCAAGCGGGCCGCCACGCAGCAGCTCGGGCAGCTCGGCCTCATCGGCGGCGCCATCCTCGGGCAACAGGTGCTGGGCGGCTCGGCAGGGCAGAACATCCTGGATCTGGGAGGCACCGCCGCCCAGCTCCTCTTCCTCAGCTACGGCCGCGACGACGAGCGCGAGTCGGACGACCTCGGCGTCGAGTACGCCGCCAAGGCCGGCTACAAGGCCAGCGAGGCGGCGGAGTTCTTCCGCTCGCTCAAACGCATCAGCGACGAGTCTGGCCAGAGCATTCCTTCGTTTCTCTCCACGCACCCGGACCCCGGCGAGCGCGAGCAGAAGATCCCGCGCCTGGCCCAGGAGTGGGCGCCCCTCCAGCCGGACGAGGTGGGCCAGCAGGACTTCATGAGCCGGCTGGAAGGCACCGTGCTGGGCGAGAACCCGCGCCAGGGCTTTACGCGCGGCGGCGTGTTTTACCACCCCGACCTGCGCTTCCGCTTTCCCGTGCCCAACGGGTATCAGGTGATCAACCAGCCGACGCAGGTGGCGATGATCGAGCCGAATCAGCAGGCGATTCTGGTGCTTCAGCTCGCGCAGGGCGCCCGGTCTGCGCGCGACGCCGCCGCGGAGCTTACCGGCCAGCAGGGCATCACCATCGTCGAGAGCGGCAACACGACGGTCAGCGGGTACCCGGCCTACGCGGTGGTGGGGGATGCGCAGACGCAGCAGGGCGTGATCCGCTTCCTTTCGTACTACATCGAGTACGGCGGCCTCGTCTACAACTTCCTCGGGTATGCCGCGAGAGACAACTTCGCGAGCTACAACGGCGCGTTCCTCCAGGCGGTCCGCGGGTTCAGCCAGCTCACGGACCGGAGCATCCTGAACATCGAGCCCCACCGCGTGCGGATCGTCGCGGCCTCGCGTACGGCGCCCTTCCGCGAGTTCGTGCCGGCGAACCTGCCGGAGCAGTTCACGGCCGAGGAGCTGGCGATCCTGAACCAGGTGACGCTGGACGAGGTCATCCAGCGCGGGCAGCCGCTGAAGCTGCCCAACTGACCCGCGCTAGGCGTCCGCGCCGTCGTCGTCGCCGAGCGGAGGAATCATCGTGGCATCGCCGCCGAGGACCATCTTGCCCTCCCGGTAGATGTACACCTTGGCCTTGACGTGCTTCCGCTGGTCGATCTTCTCGGTGATCTTGACCTCGACGGTCACCTCGGAGCCGACGGGCACGGGCCGCAGGAAGCGCGCCGAGAGCGCCACCGCGATGCTGCCGTGGCCGGGAAAATCGCGCCCGAGGACTTTGGAGATGATGCCGAGCAGCAACACCCCGTGCACCACGCGCTGCCCGAAGCGAGACTGCGCGGCGTAGGCCTCGTCGATGTGGATCGGGTTGTCGTCCCCGGTGACGCGGGCAAAGGCATCCACGTCTTCCTGCGAGATAGACCGGGTGAAGCTATACGTCTCGCCGATCTGAAGCGAATCGTAGGTATGAACCGGGTTGGGGACGGGCTCCTGCATGACGACGACCGAGCGCGATGGAACGGGATCCGGATCCGAAAGCTAATGAACGGACAGCAAAGATAAACCGCCGGGGCCGCCTTTTCGGTTTTCTTCGCCAACCCGTTGCAGGTTGGGCGCCGCGCTCAGGCGAAGCGCATCGTGAAGCGCTCGACGGGTTCGAGCACGCGCCCGGCGGCGGGCACAGCGCGCGCCCGGTCGATCCACGCCGCCCATGGCAGCCCGAGCAGCACGAGCTCGTAGAAGGCCAGGTAGAACATGATGTTCATCACCCAGAAGATGCCGAGGTGCAGCCCCAGCACGGCGAGGATGACGGGCGTGCGGAAGCGCCGCCACCACATCAGCCACGCGCCCAGCTCCGTCAGCATCCCGAAGGCGAGGAAAGCCGTGGCGACGGTATGGTCTGCGAGCGCCAGCTCCTGGAGCACGTTCAGGTCTGCCGCGCCGGTCTTCGAGAGCGCGTCGATGCCCTTCTCGTAGATCCACATCCAGAGGTGGCGGCCGTCCGCCCAGCTCACGCCGGTGCCGACGAGCTTGCTGACGCCGGCGAGCGTGTACCCGAGCCCGGTGAAGAAGTAGGTGAACCCGAGCGTGAACCGCCGCACCTCCACGGGGCGGCGGAAGAACAGCGCCGCGAGGGCCAGGCCGAGCAGCGTCATCCCGAGCAGGTTGGCACTGTGCGGGATCTCGCCCAGGCTGTACCGGGCGGCATACTGGACGTGCAGCAGCAGGAACGCCAGCAGATAGGCGGCGCGCGTCACGCGGAAGAACCCCGCCGCCAGCAAGACGGTGATCAGCGCGGCATTGACCAGCGGCAACACATTCCCGAAGAACACGGACACAT
Organism: Rhodothermales bacterium; assembly: GCA_033721675.1. GTDB lineage: Bacteria > Bacteroidota > Rhodothermia > Rhodothermales > JAWWAN01 > JAWWAN01. The sequence goes on from JAWWAN010000227.1 coordinate 3,925, forward strand.
CGATGTATTGCGCGATGCCGAGCGGCAACACCACGTCGCTGATGCGCAGGGTGTACCGGCCCCACGTCCACGCCAGATAGACCGTACCGAGCACGACGAACAGCTCGAAGAGCTTGAAGAAGATCCGCTCACCCGGCGTCTCGTCACGCCCGAAGCCGAACAGGTTGTCGAGGAAGTTCATGGCTCAGCGGGGGAGGGCCGGGTTCAGTGTGATGCCCTCGGCGTCGAGCAGGGCGTACGGGACGAACTCCACGGCCACCGAGTCGGCCTCCAGGCGGCCGTTGGCGCGCAGCACGAGCAGGCGCCGGCCTTCGAGCTGGTCGTAGAACATGCGGCGGAGCCCGGCGGCGCGGTCCGCGTCCCACCGCTCCGTCTTGGAGACGAAGTTGGCGAGGTCGATGGGGTCGATGCCATTCGGCTTCGTCGCGAACGGACGCCCCATCAGCCCCTCCGGCCCGACGGCCTGCCACGACAGCGGCTCTTCCAGACCCGTGACGTCGCGGACCACGGCGCGCGACCACGGGTTGCCTCCCTGCGAAAACATCGGGTAGATGCTGAACGGCCAGAACTCGCCGAGGTGCGTCCCGACGAGCACCCCGTAGGCGACGAACGTACCGACCAGCACATAGGCGGCGCGGCGATAGACCGGCATGGCTCCAACGGCAGATGCGACAGATGGCGACTGCTAAGTACGGCGACGGGGAGCGTTTTGTCCAGCCTCCGCACGGTGGAGCGGGGAACTTGGCGAGCGCCCGCTTCGTGCCGCAGCCTTCGCTGTTTTCTCCCAATCTCCCGAAAGGCCGGCGCGGCTTTCACTTTTCAGTGAAACGATTTCACGATCCATTGAAACGGGTGCTGCTGCTCGCTCCCTACTTCCTCCCGCGCCGCCGCGTCGGGGCGATGCGCCCGTTCCGCTTCGCCATCCACCTCCGCGCGTTCGGCTGGGCGCCGACGGTCGTGACCATCGCCACGCCCGGGCAGCGCCTGACGCCGAAGGAGGCGCGGCTGCTGGAGGGCGTCGAGGTCGTCGAGCTGGCCGCCCCGTTCGACCGGACCACCCGGGCCGAGAGCCAGCTTCGCCTGGGGACGCAGAACGCTCCCCGGCACGCCGCGCCCGGAGCGACGCCGCCATCGGTGGCCGACCTCGTGGACCGCCTCGTGCCCGTCGACACCTGGATGCCGCTCTTCTGGCTCCGGTCCGGCGTGCTCGCCGAGACCGTGCAGCGCGTCGAGCCAGACGTGCTCTGGAGCACCGGCGATCCGTGGTCCAGCCTCGTCACCGCCCGCCGCCTCGCCCGCCGCTTCAGCCTCCCCTGGGTGGCGGACTTCCGCGACCCCTGGACCCTCTGCGACGTGCGGCCGGACGATAAGTGGCCAGTGGCCCGCGCCGCCGACCGGCGCTACGAACGCCGGGTCCTCGCGGCGGCGGATGCCGTCGTCTTCACCGCCGAAGCGACGGAGCAGCTCTACCGGGCGCAGTATGCAGATCTCGACCTTCGCACCACCACCATCCCCAACAGCTTCGACCCGGCGCTCTTCGAGGATCCCGTGGACTTCGACACCGCCACGCCGGAGGCCGTCTCGGACGGGGGAGGGCTGCGGCTCGGTTTCTTCGGGCGCTTCCGTGCGCTCTCGCCCGCCGTGCCCGTCATCGACGTGCTGGCCGCGTTGCGCGCACGGCACGGAGAGGCCGTAGCCCGGCGCGTGCACATCCACGCCTTCGGGCCCCTCAACGAGGCGGACGCCGCGTACGCCGCCGAGCGCGGGTTGCTGGACCGCTTCGTCGTGGAGCCGGCCGTGCCGCTAGAGCGCGCGCTGGGCGCCCTCCGCCGCTTCGACGTGTTGCTGCTCAGCACCGAACCCCGGCGGGACGAGATCATCCCCGCGAAGCTGATCGAGTACCTCGCCGCGGCGCGGCCCATCCTCTCGCTCTCGTCCAACCCCGAGGTCGCCGCCATCCTCGCGCGCACGGGCACCGGCGTTCAGCCCGGCCCCGGCGACCCCGCCGCCGTCGCCGACCTCCTCGCGGAGGCTCTCGCCGCGCGTGACGCCGGCCGGCCGCTCCCGATCCCCTTCGATCCCCAGCCGGAGGCGATCGCGCGCTTCGAGGCCCGGCCCGCTACCCGCGCGCTGGCCGACCTCTTCGAGGCGGTGGCGCGACCGGCGCAGAGCCGGTCGCATTGACCGGTGCTTTCCGCAGGCGGCCCAGCACCGCGCCGGCGACGACGGCCAGCGCCAGCCCATGGGCCAGCAGATCGGCCATCGTGAGGTCTGACGTGAAGCGGGCGACCTCGTTGGCGTACAGCAGGG
>JAWWAN010000228.1:0-6233 GCA_033721675.1 Rhodothermales bacterium
CCTCGCCCCCCTCGTCGGCGCGGATGGCGCCCATCAGCAGACTGTCCGTGACGACGACGCCCTCGAAGCCGAGCGCGTCGCGCAGCAGTTCCACCAGGATCGGGCGCGAGGCGGTGGCGGGCATGCCGGACGGGTCGAGCGCGGGGAAGACCACGTGCGCCGTCATCATGCCCTCGGCGCCTTCGTCGATGGCGGCGCGGAAGGGGGGCAGGTCCGCGGCCTCCAGCGTCGCGCGGTCGTCGGGCATCACGGGGAGGGCCTCATGCGAGTCCTCGCGCGTGCCGCCATGGCCGGGGAAGTGCTTGGCGACGGACAGGAGGCCCTCGGCGCGGCAGCCGCGCACGTAGGCCCGCACGAGGCGCGCCGCCGTCGCGGCGTCGTCGCCGTAGGCGCGGGTGGCGATGATCGGGTTGTGGCGCTCGCGGTTGACGTCTGCGACGGGCGCGAAGGTGACGTGCAGGCCGCAGGCGAGCGCCTCACGCGCTGTGATGCGCGCCGCCTCTTCGAGCGCCGCCTCGGCCTCCTCCCCGAGCGCCGCGAAGGCACGCGCATGCGGAAAGACCGTCGCGCCCCGGATCTGCTGGCCCACGCCCCGCTCGACGTCCGACCCCACGAGCAGCGGGAAGGGGGCCGCCTCCTGGAGCCGCGCCAGCGCCTCGGGCGTGGCGCGGGCGTCGCCGTTGAAGAGCACGACGCCGCCGACGGGGCACCGCGCCAGCAACGCCTCGAAGCGGGCAGCGTCTTCGGCCACCGTCACCGGCGGCGGCATGTTGGACCCCAGGCGCGGCCAGACGAGCTGGGCCGCACGGTCGGCGAGCGTGGTGGGACGGTCGAGCACGGCAGGGTTATGGATAGACGATGAAGTCGGGGGGGACCGCTTCAGGCCCGGTAGAGCCGGTGCTCCTCGATGTAGGCGCGCACGGGCTCGGGGACGAGGTAGCGGAGGGAACGGCCCGCACGGCACCGGGCGCGGAGGTCGGTGCTGCTGATGGCGAGCAGCGGCGCCTCGGCGAAGCGCACCCGGCCCTCCAGCTCCTCCGGCACCGCCGGCGCGGCGCCCGGCCGCCGGTAGACGAGCAGCGGCACGCGCTCGGCGATCTCTTCGGGCCGGCGCCACGACGCAAAGCCACGCAGGCTGTCTCCACCGAGGATCAGGTGGAACGTGTGCTCCGGGTGCGCGGCCTGGAGCGCACGCACCGTCTCGACGGTGTAGGACGGCCCCTCGCGCCGCACCTCGACGTCGCTCACGGCGAAGGCATCGTGATCGGCCACGGCGAGGCGGGTCATCGCCAGCCGATGCGCCGGGGCGGCCAGGTCTTCGCCCTCTCCCACCTTGTGCGGAGGCACCCGGGCCGGGATCCACCAGACCGCGTCGAGCGCGAACTGGTCCCGCACGGTCTCGGCCACGAGCAGGTGCCCGAGGTGCGGCGGGTTGAACGAGCCTCCGAAGAGTCCGACGATCATCGAGCCGGAAAGCAGCGTGAACGAGCGCGAGCCTCCCTCCTACGTCGCCATGCCGGGATCGTGCCCGGACGGCGAGAGACGGGGCGCTCGCCTCCTCCTCTCCCTGCCCGTCTTCCCCCCCTCGCTTCGGTCCTCCCGCTCTCCCCCTTTGTCATCCCGAGCGAAGCCGAGGGATCTCGCCGGTCGGGGCCGGCGGCATCCAGAACGTCGAATCCTTCGGCTCTGGCCCTGCGGGCCTCCGCTCAGGATGACAGCGGGAAGACGAAGACGCGGCGTGCGCCCGTCCCTCACCGCAACATCAGCGGCTCGCCGAACTTGGTGTCGATCTGCACGCCGAGGTCCTTGAGCATGCCCGTCGGGAGGACGCCGCCGATGAAGACGAAGACGTAGTCGTTCGGGATCGTGTGCGCGGTGCCGCCGGCGTCTTCGTAGGTGACCGTCTCGCGCGTGATCTCGGTCAGGTTCGTCGCGCGGAGGAACTCGACCCGGCCGCCCATCACGGCCTCCTCGATGCGCTCCTGGTTGAGCGGCTTGAGGCGGTTGAACTTGTCCTTCCGGTACGAGAGGCGGACGGTGGTGCCGGGCTGGCCGGCCAGGGCGAGGGCAGCCTCGACGGCGGAGTCGCCGCCGCCGACGACGGTGACGCGGTTGCCGGCGAACTGCTCGGGTTCGAGGAGGGCATACGCCACATTCGGCGCCTCCTCGCCGGGGATGCCGAGCTTGCGCGGCGTCCCGCGCCGCCCGATGGCGAGGATCAGGCGCCGCGTCTTGATCGTCTCGCCGGGCGTCTCGACCACGAAGCAGTCGTCGCCCGGCTCCGCGCCCGGGAACGGCGTGCCGGTCTGGATGTGCGCGTCCACGCCCGTCGTGTCGATGATGTCGTGCCAGGTCTCGATCAGGTCTTCCTTCTGGATGTGCTTGAAGTCCAGCGTGCCGTAGCCGGGCACCTTGAGCGGATAGGTCATCACGAGCTTCTTGCGCGGATAGTACCGCACCGTCCCGCCGATGTCTTCCTTCTCCAGGGTGCGGAAGTCGAGGCCGTGGTGGAGGCAGTTGAGCGAGGCGGCCAGCCCGGCGGGGCCGCACCCGACGATGAGCGCGTCGAGCGCGCCGGAGGGCGTGCGGCGTTTCTCCGTAGTGATGCCTTCCACGCACTGCCGGGCCTGCTCGAAGGCATTACGGATGAGCCCCATCCCTCCCAGCTCGCCGACCACGTAGATGCCGTCCACGTTCGTCTCGAAGTTCTCCTGGATGCGGGGGATGTCCACGCCGCGCTTGGCCGTGCCGAGGACGAGCTGGATGGCCTCGACCGGGCAGGACCGCTCGCAGAGCCCGTGCCCCACGCAGTGCGTCGGGTTGACCGTCACGGCCTGCCCGTGCAGCAGCCCCAGCACGTCCTTCTCGGGGCACACCTTCACGCAGTTGCCCGTGCCGATGCAGATCGACGGGTTGACCTCGGGATGCAGCGAGGCCGGCTCGACGCCGCCGGCGGCCTGGATCCGCTCCAGCTCGGCTCGCACCGTCCGCTCACGCCGCCGATGCCGCCACCAGTACGGCACGACGAAGGCGAGCACGAGGCCCGCCGCGATGATCCACAACAGCAGGGTTTCCGTATTCACGTGCTCGCGTGCGTCAGAAGCTGTACCAGAGGCTGGCGAAGAAGGCGGCGCTGCGAAGAGTACGGCCCTGCTGGAGGCGCACCTGCCCGCTGGCCGAGATCCGGCGCCCGAGGGGGACGGCGGCGTAGACGGAAGCGGCGTGCGTCACGAACGGCGTAGCGCGCACCTCGGTCCGATAGAACTGGTACTGGACGCGCGCGCGCGCCGGCCCGAGGTCGCGCGCGAGGCCGGTGGTGACGAAGAGCGAGGAGCCATCGCCGTCCTGCCAGCGGCTGGCGTTGACCGAGAGGGCGAGGCCGGCCACGGTGCGCGGCGCGTGCAGGTAGCCGCTGAGCGTCCGCCCGTCGTTCGTCAGGGCTCCGTCGTCGTCTTCGGCGAAGTTGAAGGCGGCGTCGGCGCCGAGCGTGAGCGCGTCGAGGCGGAGCATGGCGCCGGCCGTCGCCTGGTCGCGCCGGTAGGAGACCACGCGGACGACGCGCCAGATGCTGTAGGGCCGCCGGAGCTGGTAGCGCGCGTGCAGGCTCAGCGCCGGGTGCGGAACGGCCGCGCCGCGCACGGTGAACCGCGAGACGACCCACCCGCCCTGCTCGGGGTCGCGGTCTACCTGCACGTCATTGCGGAAGGTAAAGCCCCGGCTCCGCACGCGCTGCGAGAGGGAGGCGAAGCGGTGGGTGAGGAGCCGGTTCGTCGGGCGGACCTCGTTGACGGCGGCCTGCACCTCGTACTCGAGCGTGCGCGGGTCTCCGACTTCGGCGTGGGCGAAGCCGCCGTAGCGCGGCATCTCGGCGGAGAACCCCTCGTTCGCCCGGTCCGGCAGGAACCCGATCGCCGTGCCGACTCCCAGCGCCCGGCTGCCCACGTGGACGAGCGCGCCGTCCCAGTATCCGTCGAACGGCGCGTAGCGGTTGGGGAAGCGCCCGGCCTGCACCGCCACGCGGTCGAACGCTTTCTCGACGAGCAACTCGTAGGTGCGCACCGAGGCCGTGGGGTCGATGTCTCGGCCGGAGGTGTAGCGATAGTCGGCGCGGAGGCGGGTGCGCAGGGCGAGCCCGCCGGGTAGATCCCCGGCGCGCAGATGGAGGCCGAGCGACGGGGTGGCGAAGGTGCGCTCGGTCGTGGTGCCGCCCCAGTCTGTGGCGGAGCGGAGCGTGTTGAGGCTGAGCTGGAGCCGGCCCGCGAGGCGCGGCCCCTCCCGCGTCTTCGGCGGCGTCCGCACCGGCGGGCGGGCGGCCGGCGCCCCGGCGTCGTCCCCGGCCGGGGCCGGGGGCTCGGCAGGCGGCGCGCGCTCTTCGGCAGGCGGCGCCTCGGGCGGGCGAGGCACCCGCAGCACGAGGGTCTCGCCCTGCGCCACCGGGAACGGATCGTCGGCGAAGGTGACCACGCTCCGGTCGTCGATGCTGCTGACCACCACGAAGCGCCCCGCCACGGCCCCGCCGCGCTCGACGGCGAGCGTGTCGCCCGGGAGGATGCCCTGCGCGCGGCCGGCATCCAGGTACACGTTCGGCCCGGCCAGGTAGGTCACGCGCGCCTCGGCGCGGTACACCGCCTGCGCCCGTGCCTCCAGGCAGGAGACGAGCAAAAGCCCGATCGTTATGCCGATCCGAACGCTAGTCCTCGCCATCGGGATGACACGAATAACAGGCGTTGGACTCGTAGACGTAGCCGGGGACGTCTTCGTGTTCTTGTGCGGTCTCTTGCTGGCCGTGGCACGTCAGGCACGTGAAGACCGTGAAGTCGTTCGGGTCGGTGTGGCACGCCTGGCAGGTCGTCCACTCGTCTTTGTGCTTGCCGGAGAAGATGGGGAAGTAGTCGGCGTCGTGGTCGAAGTCGGCATCCTCCCAGTCGTCCGTATTGTGGCAGGAGAGGCAGGTGGTGGGATAGCCCTGACCGCCGTGCGCAGCCTGGAAGTCCCCCTGATGACAGGTGAGGCAGTCGTCCTGCCCGTCGGGGTTGAAGAGGGGCGAGAAGTCGGGCGGCGGCGCGTGGCAGGCCGTACAGGGCAGCGCGTCGTGCGCGCCGACGAGCTGGAAGCCGCCGGCCGCTGCGCCATGATCGAACGTGGCGCCCTGCCAGGTCTGGATCGAGTGGCAGACCGTGCATTCGTAGGGGAAGCCGTCGGCGGCGTGCTGCTGCTGGTAGTCGTCCTGATGACACGTGAAGCAGTCCTGCTCGTCGGTGGGGTTCCAGATCGGGCTGAAGTCCGGCGGGGGGTTGTGGCAGGCCAGGCAGGGCAGGCCGTCGTGGGCGCCGATGAGGTCGAATCCCCCGGAGAAGCCGGCATGGTCGAAGTCGGCATCTTCCCAATCGTCCGTATTGTGGCAGGTCAGGCACGTGGTCGGGAAGCCCGTCCCGGCGTGGGCGTCGTCGTAGTCCGGCTGGTGGCAGGCGACGCAGTCGTCCTCGTTGGCCGGGTTGAAGAGCGGGTCGAGGTCGGGCGGCGGTCCGTGGCAGGCCGAGCAGTCGAGCGCGTCGTGGGCACCGACGAGCGCGAAGCCGCCTGAAAGCGCCGCGTGGTCGACGGTCGCATCGCCCCAGTCGTCCGTGCCGTGGCAGGCGAGGCAGTTCGTCGGGAAGCCGCTCCCGGCGTGCTGCTGCTGGTAGTCATCCTGGTGGCACGTGAAGCAATCGTCCTGCCCGTCGGGGTTGAAGAGGGGGACGAACGCCGGCGGCGGGCCATGGCAGGCGGAGCAGTCGAGCGCCTCATGCGCGCCGACGAGCGCGAAGCCGTCGGCCACGGCGCCATGGTCGAAGACGGTGCCCTCCCACGTCTCGGGGGTGTGGCAGGCGAGGCACTGAACGGGAAAGCCACTCCCGGCGTGCTGCTGCTGGTAGTCGTCCTGGTGGCACGTGAAGCAGTCCTGATCCGAGGCGGGGTTGAAGAGCGGGTCGAAGCCCGGCGGCGGCGCGTGGCAGGCCGCGCACGGCAGCGCCTCATGCGCTCCGAGCAGCGCGAACCCCTCCGCGAGTTCAGCGTGGTCGATCTCGGCGTCGTCCCAGTCCTCGGTGTTGTGGCACGTCAGGCAGGTGGTCGGGAAGCCGCTGCCGGCATGGGCCTGGTCGAAGTCCGCCTGGTGGCATGTGGCGCAGTCGTTCTCGTCGGCCGGCTGGAAGAGCGGCGTGAAGTCGGGCGGCGGCGCGTGACACGCCGAG
>JAWWAN010000229.1:0-6227 GCA_033721675.1 Rhodothermales bacterium
GCGAGCACTTCACCGACACCCAGCTCGTCACCCTCATCAAATGACGGCACGCACAGGATAGCAGCGCAGCGGTCGTGACCGTGCGTTGCGGGATCGGCGCCGGCCGGCATCGCTCAGGGATGCCGGCCGGCGCCTTTTTTAGGTCTGGCGGCGCCCTGGTACAGTCTTTGGCGAACAGGGTGGGTAAGGAGACAGTCCGGTGTCTTTTTCGGCCGTCACGGCCTGGAATCACCGATTCTGGATCTCGGGGAGTGCTGCGAGTGCCAGAATGATCAGATGTCTCGCTGTTTAGAGTCTCACTTTAGCCCTGACGCCATGACTCTCGTTATGCCCACCCTGAACAGCCGCTGGGGCGCCGCGCTTCTGCGGCAGATGCTTCTTTCTTTCCTGTTCGCCATTCTGGCCCTGCCAGTGGTGGCCCAGCAGGCGGGTTTTGACGACGACGAGATCGTGCCCTATGGCGGATTCACGTTCCGCCCCCCGGCCGCCCCCGCGCCGCTGACCGCCGCTGCGTGCCCCCCCGCGCTGATCGACTTCGAGGGGTTGCCTGCCGGGACCGTCTTCAAGTCGACGATCGCGGGGGATGATACCAACCTGCAGCACGTTGCCGGCGTCCATATCTATGCGTTCGCCGGGGATACGGGCGGCAACCCGCGCCGCGCGATGATCTTCGACACGGCCAACCCGACCGGCGGCGACACCGACCTGCAGACGCCGGGCACGGGTACGGGCAACACCACACCGCGGGGCAACGTGCTCATCATCTCGGAGGATAACGACGAAAGCGATCCGGACGATAACGCCTCCGGCGGCTACCTCGTCTTCTATTATGATAAGGAGGTGACCGTCGAGAGCGTCGGCCTGCTCGACATCGACGGGGGAGAGACGGGCACGATCACGGTCTACGATTCCGGCGGCAACCAGATCGGCGGTGCCCTGGGTGCGACGCCGCTGGGCAACAACAGCTACGAGGAGGTGACGGTCAACCGGAACGGGGTGCGGTGGCTGGCCGTGCAGTTCAGCGGCAGCGGCGCCGTCGCAGAGGTCAACACGGCGTGCGACCCCACGGCCGACTTGCTGTGCACCCCGGATACCCCGACGGGCTTTCTGGAGGTCGAGAACCTGACCGACCCCAACGCCGACCCCGAACCCGGCGACCAGCTCCGCATCACCGCGCCCTTCGCCAACGCCGGCCCCGACGCCACCACGGCCTCGGTCACGGCCTACTTCCCGACCGCCAAGTTCTCCTTCGTCAGCGCCACCGGCAGCCCCACGGTCGACGAGTCCGGCGACGTCGGCACGCTCGTCTTCTCGCTCGGCACGCTCGCCAACGGCGACACCGACAACGTCGTCTTCACGCTCGAGGTCGACGCCACCGCCGGCGGCGCCGGGTCGATCTTCGCCGAGGTGACCGCCGCCGCCGCAGCCGACCCCGACTCGGCCCCGGACAACCTCGACGTGCAGTTCGACGGCAGCAGCGGCAACCTCTTCGCCAACGGCACGAGCGAGGACGACAACTGCAGCGTCTCGTTCTCGGCGCTCCCGGTCGAGCTCGTCTCCTTCACGGCCCAGCTCGACGGGCGCAGCGCTACGCTCCAGTGGGAGACGGCCTCGGAGACGAACAACGCCGGCTTCGAGGTCGAGCACCGCCTGGCCGGAGCGCCGTCGAAGGACTGGCGGCGCGTGGGCTTCGTCGCGGGCCGGGGCACGACGCTGGAGGCGCAGCGCTACGCCTACGCGGTGCCGGAGCTGGAGGCGGGGCGGCACGTGTTCCGCCTGCGGCAGATCGACTACGACGGGACGTTCGCCTACTCGCCGGAGGTGGAGATCGCGGTGGAGTTGCCCGAGGCGTACGTGGTGAGCGGGCTCTACCCGAACCCGTTCAATCCGCAGGCGCAGCTGAGCTTCGGTGTGAAGCGGGGCCAGCAGGTGGAGGTTTCGCTCTACAACGTGCTGGGTCAGCGGGTGCGGGTGTTGTTCTCGGGTCAGGTGGGCGCGGAGGAGACGCGGACGCTGACGGTGGAGGGCAGCGGGTTGGAGAGCGGGACGTACGTGCTGCGCGTGGTGGGCGAGCACTTCACCGACACCCAGCTCGTCACCCTCATCAAATAGGGGAGCCCTGCGCCCTCCGGGCTGCCCTACACGACGCGAAGCCCGCTGCCAGAGTCTCGGCAGCGGGCTTCGTGCGTGGAACGGAGGAGGATCTACTTGACGAGCGCGACCCGCTGGTGGGTCATGAACCGCTCGCCGCGCGCATGGATCAGGTAGACGCCGCTCGGGAGGGCGGCCGCCTCGAAGACGAACGTGCGGGACGTGGCGTCGTCCATCACGCCGTCGAACAGGGTGGCGACGCGACGGCCCACCATGTCGTAGGCGGCGACGGTGACGTGCTGCCGCCGCGCCACGCTCAGCGAGAACCGGGTCTCCGGGTTGAACGGGTTCGGGTACGCCTCCGACAGCGTAAACGAAGACGCGATGCCGACGGCGACTTCGATCTCCGGGTGGTACTCGAACGTGCCGTCGTAGTCGATCTGCTTCAGGCGGAACACGTGCCGCCCGGGCAGGAGCGCCTCCACCCGGTGCTGGTAGGTCTGGGCTTCCAACGTCGTGCCGTAGCCCACGACGAAGTCGATGGCCTGCCACGCGTCGGTGGGTTCGCCGGCACCCCGCCGTTCGATCTCAAAGCCCGCGTTGTTCGTCTCCGAGGCCGTCTCCCAGCGCAGCAGCACCGCCTGCCCGTCCACGACGGCCTCGAACGCCGTCAGCTCGACGGGCAGCTGCTGGCCGCCGTCGAAGTTGGACGTGCCGGGCGTGGCCGTCAGCGTGTTGGTGCCCTCGGCGGTGGCGGAGGGCCGGGTGTTGGTCGTGAAGCCCATCGTGCCGAGGCCGGGAGCATCCGGGGCCGAGCGCGTCGTCGTGCCGGTGGGGCAGTACGCGCCGTCGTCGTACTGGTAGCGGAAGAGTTCCGCGCCCGCGTCGTCCTTGAGGACGAGCACGCCGTGGGCGTCGGGGAGGACGCTCTGGCCGAAGGTCTGGTCGCGGTCGGCGGCGTCGATGCCGCTGCCGCCGAGGACGAAGAGGCCGAACTCCTCGTAGTCATTCGGGAGGACGAACGCGGAGAACGGATGCGTGCTGGCCAGCTGCGCCGCGCCGCCGGAGCAGGTGTAGACCTCCAGCGCGTACCCCTCCAGGTCGGTACCGGGCGGCCCGACGATCTCGACGAACTCGTCGTTCTCCGGCGCGCCACCGTGGGCGTTGACCTCGTTGATCCAGATCGGGGAGGGCGGCCCGAGCGGCGGCACGTTCGGCGGGTTCGTGCCGCCGGGGTCGAGGAAGTCCGAGATGCGCTGGCCGTCGGCGCCGTCGTTCCAGATGTAGGAGAGCTTGGGGAAATAGATGCGGGCGCGGTTGTCGTCGCCGCCGGGGCCCGAGCAGGCATTCGGATCCATGAACTCGGCCAGGCTGACGAAGCCGACGAACTGGTGATTCTGGTTGAACAGCGGCGAGCCGGAGGACTGGCCCTCGATGGTGCCCCGGTCGAACTCGCCCCGCCAGAAGAGGGCGCTGAAGTTCTGGATCGGGTCGTCGTCGAAGGTGATCTTCTGGATGTCCGCCTTAGGATGGCCGATCACGGTGCCGCTCGCCGGGGCCGCGGTCTCGATGGACCAGCCGGCGAAGGACACGCCGAAGGCGTCCGGGATCGGGTCGTTCAATTCCACGAGCGTGTAGTCTTCGTAGCCGGCGTTGGCAGCGCGGACCACGCCTCCGGTGAGGGCGTCGTACGTGGGCGTCTCGGCGGGGTCGCTGCACGTGTCGCTCCGGTAGTTGAACTGAAACGTCCAGTTCACGGCCTGGCCGACGCTCGCGTTGCCACAGTGGTTGGCGGTCAGCACGTAGGGCGTCCCATCGCCCTGCGTGTTGTTCAGCAGCACGCCCGTGCAGTACCCGCCGCCGAGGTCGATCCGGACGACGGCGCTGGCTTCCTCAGACCACCCGTCGCCCTCGGAGCACGCCGTGTTGATGCTGCACGCGAGCGCCGACGGGGTGTACGGCCCGGAACTCAGCAACGGCATGGCGTACGTTCCGCTCAACGGAAGCGGTGCGGTGGGCGGCGACGCGGCGTCGTGGAGCCAGAACGGGGCGTCGCCGAGGCGGACGAGAGGGGCACCGGAGGCGGCCGGGGAGCCGGCGGGTTGCGCATAGGCGGGCAGCGACGCGAAGGTCGCGGCCGTCAGGAGCAGCATCAGGCCCGGTAGGGAGCAGCGGACAGACGACATGGCAGGGCAGCGGTAGGACGCGGTGGGGGGAGGCGCGCGGTTTCATCGCGCCGCGCCGGCGAAGCCGCAGGGCCGGCCGGCGCATCCAGGCGAGCGGGCCGGGCGCCGGCGGAGACCCGGGTGCGGGGGCCTCCGAGCGGCTCGCAGATCGCTGCCTGTGCCCTGCGTATCGGCCCGTTTCTGCGGGGAATCAAGCCGCGACCCCGCCGCAGAGCCCGCCTCGTCCGGGCGCTCCTCGCCCCACCTGCAGAGCCGGGTGCTGGAGGAGAAGGGTTGCTGGCGAGCGCGAGGGCGGGGTGTCGCCGCAGCGCGGCGGCCCGCCCTCCCACCGCCGCGCGCTCGAAAAAGGGCAGAAAAGGCGATTATAGGGTGATTCAGGGCCGGAATGTCCGCACCGGCGCGCGCGCTGAGAAGGTGCGGATGGGCGATAGGGAGGCCGCAGGCCGGTATTGGCGACGGGCCCGGATGGGCGCTGGAAGCGCCATGAAGACACGCTCATTCTGAATTGTGAAAAATTTCAGCCATCCCTCGCTCGCCAGTGCGGGATCCGGGCGCGGTCCGTCTGGGAGCCTCCGCCGGGGCGGCGCACCCCGCCATCGCGCTGCGCCGCCCGCCTGGCATTCGTCCGAAAAGATGCTATTTTAGGAACCCGGGGCGGCTCGCCGATCTTCTCTGGTACGTAGCGGAGATGAGTCGATGCCGCCTCCTGTGCTTTATCCGGTACAGACCCGCTCTATGGTTCGCAGCGTCTGTCTTTCCTTCCGGTGAGCGCCATGCCGAGTTCGTCACGCCCCGAGACGTCGCCGCCCGCGCCCGTGAGCCGGATGCAGGGCCTCTGGGATCAGTACCGGGCCGTGCTGGCGGCCCCCATCACGCCCGCGCCGCTGGCCTACTTCCGCATCGTCTTCGGGGCGATCATGCTGTGGGAGGTCACGCGGTACCTGGAGCACGACTGGGTCGAGACCTATTACATCGACCCCGAATTCTTCTTCACCTACCCCGGCTTCGGGTGGGTGCAGCCGTGGCCGGACGGTTACATGGCCGTGCACTTCCTGCTGCTCGGCATCCTGGCGGTCTTCATCGCCGCCGGGCTGTTCTACCGGGTCAGCGCGGCGCTCTTCTTCCTGGGGTTCACCTACGTCTTCCTGCTGGATCAATCCAACTATCTGAATCACTTCTACCTCATCAGCCTCATCAGCTTCCTGATGATCTTCGTGCCGGCGCACCGGGCGGTCTCGCTGGACGTGGTGCGGAAGCCGGGGCTGGCGGCAGAGACGGTGCCGGCGTGGTCGCTCTGGCTGCTGCGCTTCCAGATCGCGGTGCCCTACTTCTTCGGCGGCATCGCCAAGCTCAACGGAGACTGGCTGCGCGGCGAGCCGATGCGCAGCTGGCTGGCCGACGAGACCGCCTTCCCGGTCATCGGGCCGTACTTCGTGGAGCCCTGGGCGCCCTACCTGTTCAGCTACGGGGGCCTGCTGCTGGACCTGCTGGTGGTGCCCCTGCTGCTCTGGAAGCGGACGCGCCTCGCCGGCTACCTGATGGCGCTCACCTTCCATCTCATGAATGCACATCTCTTCCAGATCGGCATCTTCCCCTGGTTCATGATCGGCGCCACACTCCTCTTCTTCGAGCCGGAGCGCTTCCGCCCGATCCTGCGGTGGCAGCAGCGGCTGGGGGCGCCCGCGCCGCCCGGCCCGCCGCGCCGCGTGCCCGAGCGCATCCGGCGCCTCGTGCCGGGGTTGCTGGCGGCCTGGATGGCCGTGCAGATCCTCGTGCCCCTGCGCCACTGGCTCTATCCGGGCAACGTGAGCTGGACCGAGGAGGGCCACAACTTCTCGTGGCACATGAAGCTGCGCGATAAGGAGGGCGACGTCGAAGTCATCGCGACCGACCCCACGACGGGCCGGATGCTCCTGATCGATCCGCGCGACTTCCTCACGGCCCGGCAGC
>JAWWAN010000230.1:0-6222 GCA_033721675.1 Rhodothermales bacterium
CGCCGAGCGGCGCGAGCGCACCGGCCAGCGACGGCACCAGGCTCACCAGGTTGGCGTCGTCGAACGTGAAGGGGTCGCGCGCGCCCACGGCCCGGATGCCGAAAAGCCCGCCGTTGGCCGCCGGCGGCGCCACGACGAGGTCGAGGAAGAGGTTGACGCCGGCCGGCGTGGTGAAGGCGCGGTTGTAGGTGGCGCGCAGGCTGTGGGCCGGCGTCGGCTTGAAGACGAGTGCGGCGCGCGGCGAGAGCTGCACCTTCTCGATCACGTTGTCGCGGTCCAGCCGGCCGGTGAGGACGAGGTCGAGCTGCGGCGTCACGTGCGTTTCGGACTGGAGGTAGACGCCGGCCTCGACGAGCTGGTCGTCCTCCTCGTTGCGGCCGTGGATGGTGCCGCCGGTCTTCGGGGTCGTGACCTTGTAATCGCCGCCCACGATGAACCCCTGCCGCCCGCCGGCGAAGTCGAGGTCGTACTGCGCCTGGGCGGTGAACTGGGTGGACTCGTCAATGATGTCCGCACCGGACCGGATGACGAACGTGTCGCCGGCGTCATTCCGGTTGAGGTAGGCCTGTGCGAAGAAGTTGCCGGCTTGCAGGCGCGCCTGCCCGAAGAGCGTGCCGAAGTTGTCGATCTGGTTCTCGCCGGTATTCGCCTGGTTGATCTGTTTCAGGGCCGAGTAGCCGCCGAAGAGGGTCAGCACGGTCGTCGGGGCGAACCGGTACTGGAGCGTGCCGGCGCCGTAGCCCTTCCACGTCTCGTCGTCGCGCTCGGCCAGCTCGATCGCCTCGATCACCGTCCCGGCGGCGTCCCGCGCGCACCGCGAGGCATTCCCGTCGGCGTCGCGGGCGATGTTGCAGAGGATGTCGAGGTCGGCCGCGTCGTCGGGGTCGAAGGGCCAGTCTTCGGCGCGGCTGTAGTAGCCGACGACCTTGTAGCCGACCCGGTCGTTGAGGATGCCGGCGTGGCGGAGCGAGGCCTGGAACGTCGACCGTTCGCCCCCACCAATCATCGCGCTCGTGCCCGGAAACGTCAGGGGGTCTTTGGTGATGAAGTGGACCACGCCCTGCTCCACGCCGGGCCCGTAGAGCGCCGAGCCGGGCCCGCGCACGACCTCGATCTGCGCCAGATCGAGGGGCGAGATCGGCATGCTGCCGAACTGGTTAACGCCCAGGCTCGGGGTGACGGCCTGGCGGTAGTCCGTCAGCACGTAGAGCCGCGAGACGAAGACCTCGTTGAAACCGCGCAGGGTGACCTGGTAGCGATCCACGCCCACCTGCGCGATGTCTACGCCGGGCATGTTGCGGAGCGAGACCGTCGGGGAGGGCACCGGATCGGCCTCCAGCTCGCGCGCGGTCACGACGGAGATGGACGCCGGGGCGTCGAGGGCCTTCTCCTGCCGGCGTGAGGCCGTGACGACGACGGGGTTGAGCGCCACGTCGTCGGCGTCCAGCACGAGGTCTACCGTCGCGGTCTGGCCGGCGGCCAGCGTCACGGTCTGCACGGCATCGACGAAGCCGACGAAGCGGGCCACGACCTCGTAGGTCCCCGCCGCCAGCCCGCCGATGCGGTAGGCCCCATCGGCGTCGGTAGCCGTGCCGGCCACCATCGCGGTCTGGGCGGGCGCGCGTACGAGCACGTTCGCGCCGCCGAGCGCCGCGCCGTCGGCGTCGGTGACGGTGCCACGCACGGCGGCATTCTGTGCGAGGGCCGTCCCCGCGCCGAGACTCACCGACAACGACAGCACCAGCAGGAGCATGCTCGATTTCATGGCCGACCTCCATCGGTTGGGAGAGAAGAAACGGAGAACCTGCCTCGCGGGCGATCCCGCGCCATCGCCTGGCTCGGCGGATGCGGCACACCGCGCTGGAGGGTCGCTCGCGTGGCGGCAGTTCATCTATCAGCGGGTGAGGCTGTAACGGGGTGCGTTGCGGACGCACAGAGCCCTCCTGGCTCGCGGAAGGGGCGTCCTTCCAGGCCGCCCTCCTTCACCATGGAAACGTCGTTCGTTCCTCGTCTCGGCGCGGCTGCTCCGCGCGGGCTGGAGCGCCTCGCCCTGCACCTGCTGGTCGCCGTCATCTTCCTGTGGCACGGCGTGGCGAACGCCTCCGACCCGGCGTGGGCATCGGCGAAGCTCGCCGGGTTCGGGCTGCCGGGCCTCTTCGGGGGGCGCACTCGGTCATTCGTCCTCCAGGGAAAGCGATGCGCGTTCGCGCTTGACGAGCTCGCGGCGCAGGATCTTGCCGGAGGGCACCTTCGGGATCGCGTCGATGAACTCCACGCGGCGGACTTTCTTGTAAGGCGCCACGCGCCCGGCGACGAAGTCCATGATGTCCTGCTCGGAGACCTCCACGCCGGGCTTCTTGACGATAAACGCCTTGGGCACCTCGCCGGCCTCCTCGTCCGGGCTCGGAATCACCGCCGCGTCGGCCACAGCCGGGTGTGCCTGGACGACGGCCTCCAGCTCGGCCGGCGCCACCTGCAAGCCCTTGTACTTGATCAGCTCCTTGACCCGGTCGATGACGTAGAAGTAACCGTCGTCGTCCACGTAGCCGACGTCGCCGGTGTGGAGCCAGCCGTCGTCGTCGATCATGTCGCGCGTGGCGGCGGGGCGGTTCAGGTACCCTTTCATCACCTGGGGCCCGCGGATCCACAGCTCGCCCGGCTCGCCGGGGGGCTGATCCTCGCCAGACACCACATCCACCACGCGCACCTCCGTGTTCGGGATGGGGAAGCCGACCGACGTGACCTTGACCGCGCGCCCGCGGGGGATGAAGTGGGTCACCGGGCTCGTCTCGGTGAGGCCGTAGCCCTGGCGCACTTCCACCCCGAGCCGCTCGGCGCAGCCGCTGGCGACGGCCTCGGGCAACGGGGCCGCCCCGCTGACGACGTGCTGCAACGCCGCGAGGTCGTACTGATCCACGGCCGGATGCTTCGCGAGGGCCAGGATGATGGGCGGCACGACGAACGCCGTCGTGATCGCGTGGTCCTGCATCAACTGGAGGAACTGCTCGAGGTCGAAGCGCGGCATCGTGACGATGGTGGCGCCCTCGCTGAGGACCATGCTCATCACCACCACCATCCCGTAGATGTGGTAGAAGGGCAGGATGCCGATGAACACCTCGTCCTGCTCGATCTTTTCGACGGTCAGCGTCTGCCGGATGTTGGCGACGAGGTTGTAGTGGGTGAGCATCACCCCCTTGGGCAGGCCCGTCGTGCCGGACGAGTAGGGCAGCACGGCCAGATCTTCGCGGGGGTCGATCTCAACGTCGGGCGGGGCGGCGTCGGTGGCGAGGAGCGTGCGGAAGGGCGTGGCGCCCTCGGCCTCCCCGAAGACGAACACTTCTTCGATGCCGGCCTGCTGGGCCGCGGCGGTGGCGGTCTCCAGGAAGTGCGGGATCGTGATGAGGTACCGGGCGCCGGCGTCACGGAGCTGGTGCGCCAGCTCGTCTGCGGTGTAGAGCGGGTTGATGGTGGTGACGACGCCGCCGGCCCGCAACACGCCGTAGAAGACGACGACGTACTCGGGGATGTTGGGGCTGAAGATGGCGAAGACATCGCCCTTGCCGAAGCCGCGGGCGGCCAGCGCCGCCGCTACGCGGTCTACGGCCCCGGCGAGCTGCCCGTACGTGAGCGTCCGCCCGCTCGGCCCATCGACGAGCGCGGGCTTGCCGGCCCATTGCGCGGCGTTCTGGAGCACGTAGGCCGGCAGTGAAACCTCGGGGATGTCGACGTCGGGGTGCGGGCTGCGCTGGATCATCGTCGGGAAGGCCTGTGGAGAGAGAAAAGACCGGGAGAAATCGCGTTCGGAGCGTGCTCCGATTATCGGAAAACCCAATCGCAATAGCCAGCCTCGCGCGGCGACTTCCCTGCCGCGCCCGAGCCGGGCGCTCTATGGAATCGGGGCGGCGAGGTCGAGGACGAGCATCCAGTTGCCGTCGGCGCGGCGGCGCCAGAGGCGGAGGTAGCTCGTGGAGTCGGGCCCGGCGCCACGGGCCGGCTGCCAGGCGGCGAGGCCGTAGGTATAGCCGAGGTCTCCGGAGCGCGCCACGCCGCCGCCCAGGGGCCGCCACGAGGCCGGCGCCTCGCCGACGCGGGCGAGGGCTGCGTCGAGCCCTACCGAAGGAGGCGCCCCGGCCCGGTAGAACCGAAGCGAAGGCGCGGCGGCAGCCTGATAGACGGCCGCTGCACCCTCGGTAGCCGCGATTTCGCCGAGGGCCGCGTCGGCGTCGGCCAGCGCGACCCGCGCCGCCGCGACGCCGGCCGGCGTCAATCCCGCGCCGGGATCCCCGCGATCCCGCGAAGGGATCTGCACGGACCCGGCCGCCCCCGGCTCCGGGTGCGGGACGCCGACGTCGAGCACCAGGCGCCACGGGCCGTCCTCGGCGCGGCGCCAGACCGAGACGTAATGGCCGTGGGCCGTCCGGCCGTCCTCCTGATAGACGTACGGCCCGGAGGTATACCCCAGATCCCCGGCCGCCGAGACGTCGGCGACGGTGGGTTCCCACGAGAGCCGGCCACGGCTCTCGGGCGTGGCCTCGTAGTGGGCGCGGGCCGGGGTGGGGCGCGGACGGAAGATCACGGCCTCGTCGGCGAGGACGCCCAGGAAAGCCGTGCGTGTGCCCTCGTCCACGGACGTCTGGGCGAAGGCCCGCTCTGCGGCGACGAGCGTCTCGGCGGGTGCCGGGCCGTCCGCGGCCTCGCCTCCGCACGCCGCCCCGAGCACCAGCAGCGCGAAGCTGCCTGCTCCGAGCCGGCACGGCGTCGTCCGTCGGCGGCCGTCCATCAGCCCTCCTCCGCCGCGGGTACAGGCGTCGGTGTCTGAGAAGGGCGCCAGAGGCGTGGGAAGAGGTAGCTCAGGAGCAGGATCAGACCGCCGAGGCCGAGGAAGAGCAGGATGCGCCAGACGGCGTCCAGCTTCGCCAGGTCGATCACGAATAGCTTGGCTACGACGAAGCCGAGCGTGACGAGGCCTACGGTGCGCAGCCCGTCGGCGTCACGATACCATCCGGCAGCCAGCAGCAGGAGCGCGGTGACGCCCCACGCGAGGCTCACGAACGCCTGCCCGTTATCGAGCGCTTCCAGGTCGCGCCAGAACCAGCCGAGCAGGCCCAGGTAGACGGCCAGCAGGTACGCACGGCGCGGCACCCCACCCTGGCGGAGCGTGAATGCGCTGCCGGCCAGCAGGGCGAGTACGGTCAGGTCTGCCAGCGCACGCCCGTTCAGCAGCACGGGCAGTTCTCCGCCTGCACCGAGGCGTGCGATGAAGGCGACGACGACGACCCCGGTGAGCGCATGCCCGGTGGCCCGCAGCGCCCGGTCGGGAAGCCTCTGCGCGGCGGCGTGGACGGCCAGCGCCTCGGCGGCCAGAAGCAGCAGCTGCACGGAGACATTATCCACGAATTCAGGAATGCTGAAGGCAGCCAGCAGGGCCGCCGCCACGGCGTGGGCGCTCCCCAGCGCCGGCAGGCCGCGCCTCCGAAGCGCCGCGCAGGCTGCCGCATAGCCTCCGGCCGCCGCGAGGATCAGCAGGCCGATCACTACATCCGGCAGCCCCTCCTCCATCACCTCGTAGGCCAGAAAGAGCGTCGCGAGGGGGGCGACCGCAGCCAGCAGCAGCGCCGGGCGTTCGAGGAAGAAGACGCCGGTGAAGCGGGTGGGGGGCACGGGCCAGCGGTCCGGCGCGGCGTGGTGCAGGAGCGTGCGGACGGTGGGCACCCCCCCGAAGGCGAGCCAGCAGATGCCGGCCCCGGCCAGCAGCGCGGCCTCGTCGCTCCACGTATCGGCGTCCTGGAAGACCACCTGCACCCAGGCCACGAGCATCACGAGCCAGCCGCCGGCCGCCGATGCCCAGAGGAGGGTGCGCCACCCGTTGCGCAGGTAGATCGCCGCCGCGCTCGCCACGACGAGGCTCGTGTAGACGACCAGGCCGGGCACGCTGCCTTCATCGGTGTACAACACGAACGGTGTGGCCAGCCCCCCCAGCACCGCGACGACGCCCAGCACGCCGTCGTCCTGCCCGATGGCGAGGGCGAAGGCGAGGAGCGTCACGCTGCTCATCGCCACCACCGCGAGCGGGGACGAGAGGAGCGCGTAGAACTGAAAAGCGGCGAAGATGGTGGTGTAGAACGTGGCGATCGCGCCACCGAGGAGCACCTGCCCGAGCCGCCGCCGCGCCGCCAGCTTCAGCCCTGCCGCCAGCAGAAACGCACCCAGCGCCGCGCCGGC
>JAWWAN010000231.1:0-6178 GCA_033721675.1 Rhodothermales bacterium
CAGGGCACCGACTTCTTCATCACGCTCCACGTGGACGGCTGGGGCGGCCGGACGCCCGGTTTCCGCCCGCACCTCAACTATCTGCGCCTCCGGGCCATCGAGATGCGGCGGAGCGTGGTGCAGGTGGCCGCCTCCGGGAGCACCTCGCTCGTCGCCCCGGATGGCTCGGTCATCTACCAGAGCGCTTACCAGAAACCCGACGCCCACCTGGCGGCAGTGCGGTTGGTGACTACCCAGACGCCGTATGCCCGCTTCGGCAACTGGCTGGGCTGGCTCGGGCTCCTCGCGTCCCTCACTGCCGGGGCGTGGATGGGAGGCACGACGCTCATCGAACGCCTCCGCAAACCCCGGTGGACGGGGCCGGTCGTGCAGGAGCCCCGCCACGGGCCGAAGCCGAAGGTCAAACCGCTTCGTTAACTCTCGCCCAATTCGGCGGGGATCCACCGGCAGGGAGAACCCGCCGCTCGGCGGGCCGGTAGGTGAGGCGACTTCTTCGTCTCGCCCGCCCTGCCCCGGTCTATGCATCTCCGGATCCCGCTGATTCTCGCCTCGGCCTCCCCGCGCCGGCGGCACCTCCTCCAGAGGCTCGGCCTCCGGTTCGAGGTGATCCCGAGCCATGCCGAGGAACACGCCCCGGACGGGCTGCCTCCCGAAGCGCTGGTCCAGCAGCTCGCGATGGACAAGGCCGGCGTGGTGGCTGCGAGCCACCCGGACGCCCTCACGCTCGGCGCAGACACCATCGTCGTGCTCGAGGGCGACGTGCTCGGCAAACCTGCCGGCCCCGCCGAGGCCCGCGCCATGCTGCGCCGCCTCAGCGGGCGGACGCACACGGTCTTCACCGGCCTCGCCCTCCTCTATCCGGCCAACGACCTCCGCCGGACGCTTTTCGAGGCCACCGAGGTGACGTTCGGGGTGCTCTCAGACCAGGAGATCGACGCCTACGTCGCCACCGGCGCTCCGCTCGACAAGGCCGGGGCCTATGGCATCCAGGAGGACTATGGCGCCCTCTTCGTCGAGCGCATCGAGGGGGACTTTTACACGGTGATGGGGCTGCCGCTGCATCGGCTCTATCGCCTCCTGCAAGCTGAATTCCCTGATCTGATCGCACTCTGATGGAGCCCACTTCGCTCGATTCCGCCCGCGTGTTGCTCGTGCAGGCCCGCGCGGGCAAAGGCATGGAACGCCAGGAACTCCAGTGCTTCGTGGAGCGCTGCCAGCTCCGCCCCGATCAGTTCGTGCAGGTGAACGTCGCTCGCGGCGGCCGGATCACCCCGGATGCCCTGGACGGCGCGGATGCGCTGATGATTGGCGGTGCCGGTGAATATTCGGCCCGCCTCGATTATCCGTGGATGGCCGACCTCCTCGCGCTCGTCCGTACCGCCACCGACGCCGCCGTCCCCACCTTCGGCACGTGCTGGGGGCATCAGGTGATCGCCCGCGCGCTGGGCGGCACCGTCGTCTTCGACCCCGAGCGCGCCGAATTCGGCTGCGGTGAGATCGAGCTGACGGACGCCGCCGCCACGGACCCGCTGATGCGCAGCTTCCCCCCGACGTTCTTCGCCAACATGGGTCATTCAGACCGGGTCACCCGCCTGCCCGAGGGCACGATCGAGCTGGCCCGCAACGCGTCGCAGCCGAATCAGGCGTTCCGCGTCGCCGGAAAGCCCGTCTACGGCACCCAGTTCCACAGCGAGCTGGACGCCACGCGCGAGCGCGAGCGGCTCATCGCCTACCGCGAACACTACCGGACAGTCCTCGGCGGGGACGAGGCATTTCAGGAGGTGCTGGACAGCCTCGCAGACACGACCGAGGTGGACCACCTCATGCACGACTTCCTGCAGGTCTACGTCGCACGCCGGGCCTGAACGGCCCCGTCGTCATACCGCCTCGAACCGCTTCAGGATCTCCTGCGTGTGCTCGCTCACCTTGGGCCGCTTGAAGACGTGGCGGACGATGCCTTCCTCGTCGATCAGAAACGTCGTGCGCTTGACGCCCATGAACGTGCGCCCGTACAGGTTACGCTCGCCCCAGACGCCGTAGGCTTCCAGGATCTCGTGGGCGGGATCGGCCAGGAGCGGGAACGGCAGCTCGTACTTGTCGGCAAACGCCTCGTGACTCTCGACGGGATCGGGCGAGACGCCGACGACGGCGATGCCGGCCTCCAGCAGATCCCGGTAGTGATCCCGCAGGTTGCACGCCTGCTTGGTGCAGCCCGGCGTATCATCCTTGGGGTAGAAGTAGAGCGCGAGCCGGCGGCCGCGATAGTCTTCGAGACGGACGGTGGTGCCGTCCTGCGTGGTGCCCTCGAAGGACGGGGCGGGCTGCCCGACCTCGGGCATGGTGGTCACTTCGGCCATCGGTGGGATGCGGGCGGCTGGATGAGCGGGGGCGAGAGGCGAGCAAGATACGGGACGCCCGGCGCTCCTATTGCAAAGAACGCGGAAAACGACGACGGATGACGGATTCCCCGACCCGCAGCGCCTTCTTCTCGGACGGGCTGCGCTACATGGTGCTGGCGGCGTTCTTCTTCAGCCTGATGAGCCTGCTGGTGAAGATCGCCGGGCAGCGGCTGCCGAGCGCCGAGCTGGTGCTGGCCCGCAGCGTCGTCGCGCTCGTGCTGAGCTACGGGATGCTGCGCCGCGCCGGGGTCGCGCCCTGGGGGGAGCGGAAAGGGCTGTTGTTCTTCCGTGGGTTCGCGGGCTTCCTCGGGCTGCTCTGCTTCTTCTACGCGATTCCGCGCCTGCCGCTGGCCGACGTCACGGTGATCCAGTACACGAACCCGGCCATCACGGCCGTCCTCGCGGCGCTCTTCCTGCGCGAGGCCATCTCCGGGCGCGACGTCCTCGGGCTCCTGCTCAGCCTGGGCGGGGTGCTGCTGGTGGCGCAGCCCTCGTTCCTCTTCGGCGCGGCGGCCGCGAGCCTCAACCTCGTGGCGGTGGGCGTGGCGCTCGCCGGGGCCGTCTTCGCGGCGATGGCGTACACGGCCGTCCGCAAGCTGCGCGAGACGGAGCACCACTTGGTGGTGGTCTTCTACTTCCCGCTCGTCGCCACGCCCGCCTCCGTCCCGGTGCTGTGGGGCGAGGCCGTGTGGCCCCTCTGGTGGGAATGGCTCGTGCTGCTCGGCATCGGCGTCTTCACGCAGATCGCGCAGGTGTACCTGACGAAGGGGCTGCACGCCGAGCAGGCCGGGCGGGCCATGGCGATGAGCTACGTGCAGATCGTCTTCGCGGGCGTCTGGGGCCTGCTGTTCTTCGCCGAGGTGCCGGGACTGCTCTCGCTCCTGGGCGCGGCGCTCGTCGTCGGGGGGACGTTGTTGGCGGCGCGGCGGGGATGAATTGTTGGCGTGCCGTCACGGCGACCTGGGTGGGGCGCGCCGCCGCGCGCCCCTACAGCGTCGCGGCGGGGTGGGGTGCGGGGCGGCCCGGTTTTACACGTCCAATTCTTCGACCTCGGCGGCGTGCTCCATGATGAACCGGAACCGGGCGGACGAATCCTTGCCCATCAAGTCGCTGATGGTGTTCTCGGTCTCGGTCAACTCGCCGTCCGGGATCGTCACCTGGAGGAGGCGGCGTTTCTTGGGGTCCAGCGTCGTCTCCTTCAGGGTCTGCGGCATCATCTCGCCCAGCCCCTTGAACCGCTGCTGGTCGATCTTCGCGTTCTTGCGCTGCTTCTTAATGCGGCGGACGATCCGGTCGCGGTCCGCTTCGTCGAGCGCCCAGTACGTCTCCTTGCCGGATTCCAGGCGGAACAGCGGCGGCTGGGCGATGAAGACGAACCCTTCGTCGATGAGGCGCTTCATGTAGCGGTAGAAGAACGTCAGCAGCAGCGTGGCGATGTGATGGCCGTCGGAGTCGGCATCCATCAGCAGGATGATCTTGTGGTACCGCAGCCGCGAGAGGTCGAGGGCATCGCCCATCCCGCAGCCGAGGGCCTGCACGATGTTGGACAGCTCCTTGTTGTCCAGCACCTTCTTCGCCGTGGCCTGCTCGGCGTTGAGCACCTTGCCGCGTAGCGGGAGCACGGCCTGGTGCTTGCGGTCCCGCCCCTGCTTGGCCGAGCCGCCGGCGCTGTCGCCCTCGACGATGAACAGCTCGGCCTCGGTGGGGTCCGTCGTCGAGCAGTCGGCGAGCTTGCCGGGCAGGTTGAGGCGGTGGCTGACGCTGCTCTTGCGGCGCGCGGCGCGGGCGGCGCTGCGGCTCGCCTGCCGGGCCCGCGCGGCCTGGATCACGCGCGCGGCGATCGCGTCGCCCGTCGTCGGATGGCTGATCAGGTACTGCTCCAGTGCGAGCCGGAGGGCGCCGGAGACGACGGACCGCGCCTCGGGGTTGTTCAGCTTCTCCTTGGTCTGCCCCTGGAACTGGGGCTCGACCATGAACAGGTTGATGATGGCGACCAGGCCCTCCCGGATGTCGTCGGCGCTGATGTCGAGGTTGCGCGGCAGCAGGTCGTGCGTCTCCATGTAGGCGCGCACGGCGGTGCGGACGGCATCCTTGAAGCCCTGCTCGTGCGTGCCGCCGTCGCGCGTGGGGATCCCGTTGACGAACGAGCGGACGGCCTCGCGCGGCGCCTCGGTCCATTGCAGCGCGACCTCCACCCGCGCGCCGTCCTCGATCTCGTCCTGGTGGATCTCGAAGACGTCGTCGTGGATGGCGCGCGCGCCGGCGTCCTTCACGAGGGCCTGCAGGAACTCCGCGATGCCGCCCTCGTGGTGGAACTCGTGCCGCTCCCCGTTGACGTCGTCCTTGAAGACGATCCGCAACGCCCGGTTCAGGTAGGTCTTGACTTCGAGCTGCTCCTTGATGAGCTCGGGGTCGAAGGCGACGGTCTCGAAGATGTCCGGGTCCGGGCGGAAGAAGATGGTGGTGCCCGTCCCGCGCGTGCTCGTGCTGACGGTCTTCAGCTTCGTCGTGGGCTTGCCCCGTGCGAACCGCTGCTCGTACTGCTTGCCGCCGCGCTTGACGGTGGCGACGAGGTGCGTCGAGAGCGCGTTGACGACGCTCGCCCCGACGCCGTGGAGGCCGCCGGAGGTGATGTAGTTCGAGTGGTCGAACTTGCCGCCGGCGTGGAGCGTGGTGAGGATGACTTCGAGCGCCGGCTTCTTCTTCGTCGGGTGCTTGTCGACGGGGATGCCGCGGCCGTTGTCGCTCACCGTGGCGCTCCTGCCGTCCTTGTGGAGGGTGACCTCGATGACCGAAGCGAAGCCGTTCGTGGCCTCGTCCACGGCGTTGTCGACGATCTCCCAGAGGAGGTGGTGCAGGCCGGGCTTGCCCGTCCCGCCGATGTACATGCCGGGGCGCTTGCGGACGGGCTCCAGCCCCTCCAGCACCTGGATGTCGCGCCCGGTATAGCTCGCTACTTCTGCCATGGCCTCTCTGCTCGCTACGATTTTCCGTTGAGCCGAATCTCGATGGGGCTGACGATGACTCGGGCGAGGTGGCCCCGCTTGATGATCTGCCGCCCCTTGTTGCCCCGGTTCGTGACGTCGAACTTGGTGGTGCGGACGATCTCGCGGCGGCCCCGGCTCGTCTCCACCTCCAGCCCGTCGCGGGCGGCGTCGGAGAGGGTCGCGCCCAGCACGCGATCCTTGCTGCCCAGCCGCATGGCGATGACGCCCTTCGCGGCGCTCTTGTAGACGGGGATCTGGTGCACGGGGAAGATGAGCACGTGCCCGTTGCGCGAGGCCACGCATACGTTTTCCGCCCCGCCGGCCACCTCGGCCATCATCACCTCGTCGCCCTTGGCGGGGCGCATGAAGAGGCGGCCGTTCTTGGTCGAGGGCTCGACGTAGCCGTCGATGGTGAGGCGGATGGCCTGCCCGTCGCGCGTGACGGCCACCAGATAGGGGACGGCGTCTTTCTTGACCTCGCCGTTGCGCTTGAACAGCTCCGGCTCGGTCTCGGGGTCGGGCTGGGGGGCTGGCAGCACCCGGCCGTCGAACGAGACCACCCCGACGACGCGCTCCCTGTCCGAGAAGCTGAACAGCTTCTGGACGGGGTCGCCATAGCCCGTCGTGCTGGGCAGCTCGTCCACGCGCACGGTGTAGGCGCGGCCGTGGCTGGTGAGGAAGGCGACCGTCGCGCGCGTGGAGGCTGGCAGGATCCATCCGATCTCGTCGCCCTCGCGGATGCGGATGTTCTCGCGCGCGGTATAAGACCCCTGCCGCTTCACCCACCCGTCG
>JAWWAN010000232.1:0-6168 GCA_033721675.1 Rhodothermales bacterium
CGCGCGGCCGATCTCCTGGGCGTAGTTCTCCAGGCTCTTGGGCAGGGTGTAGTGATAGATGTAGCGAATGTCGGCCTTGTCGATGCCCATGCCGAAGGCGATGGTGGCGACCACGATCAGGCCCTCCTTGCGCAGGAAGCGGTCCTGGTTGCGTTCCCGCTCCGCGTTGGAGAGGCCGGCGTGATAGGGCAGCGCCTCGTGCCCCTGCTCCACGAGCCACGCCGCCACCTTCTCGACCTTCTTGCGGGAGAGGCAATACACGATGCCGGCCTCGCCCGCGTGCTCGTCCTCGATGAACCGGAGCAGCTGCTGCTTCGGGCTCTTCTTCAGGATGACGGTATACCGGATGTTGGGCCGGTCGAAGCCGGTGATGAAGAGGCCGTCCGGCGGGAGGCGGAGCTGCCGCAGGATCTCGCGCTGCGTGGGTGCGTCGGCGGTGGCGGTCACGGCCAGGCACGGCACCTCGGGGAAGCGCTCGCGGAGGGCCGCCAGCTGAAGGTATTCGGGCCGGAAGTCGTGCCCCCACTGCGAGATGCAATGGGCCTCGTCGATGGCGAAGAGGGCCGGCTGCGTGCGCTCCAGAAGCGCCAGGAAGCCGTCCGTCATCAGCCGCTCGGGCGCCACGTAGAGCAGGTCCAGGTGGCCGCCGAGGAACTGGCGCTCGACCTCCCGCTGCTCGCGCCGGCCGAGGCTGGAGTTGAGGTAGGCCGCCCGCACGCCGAGCTGCCGCAGCCCCTCCACCTGGTCTTGCATCAGCGAGATCAGGGGCGAGACGACGATGCCGGTGCCCTCCCGCAACAGCGCCGGGAGCTGGTAGCAGAGCGACTTGCCGCCGCCGGTCGGCATGATGACCAGCCCGTGCCCTCCGGCAATCACGCGGTCGATGACGGCCTCCTGGCTCGGGCGGAACCGGTCGTAGCCGAAGACGGACTTCAGAACCTGCTGCGGCGTGGACTGCTGCACGGCGGTGGCGTCGAGCGGGGGAGTGAACAGAGACGGTGTGGCCGGGGCGTGCACGGGAGGCATCGGGCGGATTCGGCGGCGAAGGAGGCGAGCACGGAGGCCCGCCACCCATCAACATCGCGCGGGTCTGCGACAGCCCCGTGTCAGCACCCGGCGGAGCGCTCGGTTCAGCGAGAGTGCCATCCCTCGTTTACCCCTCCTGTCCTCCCCTTTGCATGGGGAGGGACCTGGGGGAATGGCGCGGCGTCTCAAAACCAGGTCCTCCTCCTTGCGAAGGCGTGTCCCGAGCACTACTGCTGCGCTCCGCACAGGCTCTGCCCAGGGAATGGGACTATGCGGATTGCGGCGAGCCGGCGCGCTCGGCTTTCTCGATGACGACGTCCTCGGTGGGGACGTCCTGGTGCATCCCGCGCGAGCCGGTCTGGACCGAGGCGATGGCGTCGACCGTATCCATGCCGTCCACCACGCGCCCGAAGACGGCGTACCCGAAGTCGCGCGTGCCGTGGTCGAGGAAGCTGTTGTCCGAGAGGTTGATGAAGAACTGGGCCGTGGCGCTATCGACGACCTGGGTGCGGGCCATCGCGACGGTGCCGCGCTCGTTGGCGAGCCCGTTGTCGGCCTCGTTCTTGATCGGCGGGCGGGTCTTCTTCTGGTCGAGGCCGGGCGTCATGCCGCCGCCCTGGATCATGAAGCCGGGGATGACGCGGTGGAAGATCGTGCCGTCGAAGAAGCCGGCGTCGACGTATTCGAGGAAGTTGGCGACCGTCTGCGGGGCCTTCTTGTCGTAGAGTTCGAGGGTGATATCGCCCTTGCTGGTGCTGAGGCGGACGCGGGGGTGGCCTTCGGAGTGGGTGCTCATGCGCGGATCGGCTCGGGGTGGATGAAGACGAACGAGAGCCCTCCAACGGATCAGACGCCGACTTGTTTGGGCCGCCCGCCGATCAGACGCCGGCGCCCGTGCCCGGGGGCGTGGGGCCGAGGGCGGCCTCCAGAAAGCGAAGCAGGAAGCGGTCCGTCCAGTGCCAGGAATGGGTGGCCTCCGGGTGGAAGACGATCTCGCCGCCCGCCGTCGGCACGCCGCGCTCGCGCAGCAGATCGACGAAGAAGTGCGCGCGGTCCCGGTTGCCGCGGTTGCCCTCGCCGGAGGCGCAGCGGACGAAGAAGGCGGTCTTCCGGATCGCGCCGAGGAGGTCGCCGGTGGCGGTCTGGAGCACGTCGGTCGGGTTCCAGCGGCGCATCGCGAGGGCGTCTCGGGGCCGCCCGAGGGCGGCGTCGAAGATGGGCGCGCGGCACCAGACGGGGTCCGAGCAGGGGCCGGGCGCGGGCTGGCGCGGGTCGTCGTGGCCGGGCCACATGAAGAGGCCGTCGTAGATGCCGGCGTGGTGGAAGAAGCCGGGCAGGTGGGTGGCGAGCAGGCTCACGGTGAAGCCGCCGAGCGAGAAGCCGGCCATGAGGCGGGCGCCGCCGGCGGTCTCGGGGTAGTCGCGCTCGGTGCGGGGCAGGAGTTCGTGCGCGAGGTAGTGCCAGAAGCGGCCGGTGCCCAGCCCGCGGAGCGTCAGCGGCCAGCGCCCGGCCATGTCGATGCCGAGCGAGGGGACGTGGTTGTTGGTGCTGTTCAGACCGGGCAGCACGGCCACGATGGGCGGCAGGGCCCCGCCGGCGATGGCGGCGTCGAGCGCCTCGACGGCCGTCCGGCGGTTCCGCGAGGCGTCCTCGCGGAGGTTCACCCACTCGCGCTCGTGCCCTCGGAAGAGGTACAGCACCGGCACGCGGGCCGCGCCCGCCAGCCCCGGCGGCTCGTAGACGTAGAACGGCTTGCGGATCCCGAGTGCCTCTGACTGCACGTACCGCAGGCGCAGCGATCCCACCAGGGAGCGGCGGTGCCGCAACAGAATGTTGCCCTGCGAGACCGGCATGAAACGGGAGGAAGGGCGGTGCGAAGGGGGAAGCGGGAGGGAGGGCGGCGCTACGCGGCGCGGGCGTCGATCACCTCGGGGCGCTGCGCCTCTACGGCGCGGCGCAGGAAGAGGGGCAGGAAGGCGTCGTGCGTCTGCGCCAGAAAGTCGGGGTCGACGAGGCGCCGCATGATGCGCCAGTACTTGGGCTCGCCGTGCTTGCGGACGACGTGCTGCATGCGCTTCGGCTGGGCGAAGTGGTGGCGCATGCCCTCGGGGTCGGCCTCGGGGTGGAACTGCACGCCGAGGATCTCGGGCGAGAGGCGGAGGGCCATCGTGGCGCGTTCGAGGCGGATGCGGGGGCGCGGCTTCTCCAGCGCGAGGACGGCGCCCCCCAGCTCGCCGATCCGCTCCGCATCCGGCTCGACGGCCTGGAAGTGGCGGAAGTCGGCCGCGTAGAAGGGGTCGCTCAGCGGCGCGAACTGGGGGTCGTCCCGCCCGGCGTCGGTCTTGTGGACGGGGAAGATGCCGAAGCTCTCAGACCGCCGCTTCGTCACGCGGGCCACCTCGAAGAAGCGGCACATCATCTGGTACGAATGGCAGATGAAGAGGACGTGCTTGGCGTCGGTGGCCAGGTGCGAGCCGGCGTGGCGCTCGTTGTGGTTGTAGAGGGCGTCGAGCCAGCGCCAGTAGCGGTGCTCCCACGTGGTGCCCTCGCCGTCGAAGGGGCTGCCGGGGCCGCCGCTGGAGAGGTAGACGTCGTACCCGAGGTCGGGCAGCTCGGCCTTGGCGCGCACGTCGTAGATGGCGTACGTCACGGCCTGGCCGTGGAAGCGCCCGTCGGCGTCTTCCAGCAGCGCGCGCAGGGCGCGCATGCCCTGGTTGGGCTCGCCGTCGTAGAGGTCCAGCACGGCCACGCGCAGGGGCGGGCCGGGCTTATGCATCCGCATAGGTGTGTCGGAGGATGAACATCGGAAGCGTGCCGCCGCCGGCGGTGACGTTGGCGAGGTTGGAGGCCGACGTCCGGGTCAGGCAACCGCCCATCAGGGGGCCGTTGAGGTACGGGTCGAGGTCGATGATCGTCGGGACGAGGTCCCACGCGCCGTCCACCTGCACGAGGAACGGCTCGCGGTGGATGTCGACGACCTCCTGCACGACGTACCGCCCCTCGAAGCTCTGGGCAATCGCGTCGTCCCACTCGGCCTGGCTCGCGGCGAAGCCGAGGGTGACGCCCTTGCCGCCGTACTCGTCGTTCGGCTTGATGACGAAATACTTGCGGTTGGCACGCACGAATTCCAGCAAGTCGATCTTCAAGCCCCTGAAGGTGGTCTTCTGTTCCCGCAGCATGCGCGTCCAGGGGATGTGGTCGCGGATGGCCTCGCGCTGCTCGGTGGTGAGCAGGCGCGTGTACCGCTCGTCGGTCAGAAACGCGAAGAGGGCCTTCTTGTGGACGAGCTTGGTGCGGAACGAGTTCAGGTAGCAGGTCTTCTGGGCGATGTACCCGTTCAGGAAGGCCTCGCACTCGTCTCGTATCGCCCAGAACTCGTTGAGCAAAAGCCGGCGGTAGAGGATGTCGATCTTTTTGCCGTTGGCGTAGACCCAGCCGTCGTGCAGCTCCAGCTGGCGCGGATCGACGACCTCGCAGTCGCACCCCATCAGGTCGAAGTAGCGCTGGAGGTGGTGGAACTCGTGGATCGTGGGCACGTCGAGGTGGTCCACAATCGCGATGCAGGGCTGGGGCTCGCGCCCGTCGAACTCCTCGTGGTAGGTCCGCAGGAGCGCCGTCCAGGTGTGCTCCATGGGCGAGACGAAGCGGACGGGGTGGGCCTGCTCGAACTGCTGGAAGATCGGCAGCTCGCGGTAGATGCGGGCGAGGTGGTGCACGTAGGCGATGCCGGCCGGGCTCTCGCCGTTGACCTCGACGAACTTGAACGAGTCCTGCGTGAGGAACGAGTCCATGCGCGAGAGCGCGGAGAGGCGGACGACGTTGGTCGGGATGGCGGCCAGCTCCAGCTCCCAGTCTTCCATGCCGAGCTCGTCGCGCAGCACGGCTTCGTCGTTGAACGTGTTGGCGGCGATCGTGAGGACGGCCTGCCGGATGAGGTAGACCACGTCCTGGACGCGGTTGTAGGTGCGCTCGGTGAGGAACGTGGGGCGGAGGCTGTGGGCCATCGCGCGGTCCCCGAACGTCACGTTCCGCTCGCGCTGCAGGCCGCGCAGCATCGCGAGCTGCTCCTCGGCCGCCCCCAGGTCCCGCTCGATGAGGGCGTGGTAGTCGTGGATGGCGCGGGCGAGCTGGTCAGCCATGGGCCGGGATGGGCTGGAGAGAAGAGAAATGCAGAAGGAGGATTGCTGATTGTAGATGGGGGATGGATGGTTGCGGTGCAGGCGGGGAGTGCAGGGGGCGGAAGGGGGCGGCGGGGTCGAGCTGCGCGCCCCTCCGAGGTCCTCCCTCTGCACGCATCAAGCTGCGCTCGTCAATCGGGCTGCCTCACTCCGCGTCCGCCATCTCGACGGTCCACTGGGGCAGCAGGTGGCCGGTGACGGGCTCGCGCATGGGCTCGGGGTCGCGGCGGGCCATCTTCGCCAGGAACGCGCCCATCGTGGTGATGACCCACTCGTAGTTCTCCTGCCCGACGGTCCAGTAGTCGGCGTCCGGGGCGGGGTTCATGAAGTCGATGGCGTAGGGCACGCCGTCCCGCACGGCGAACTCGACCGTGTTCATGTCGTAGCCGAGGGCGCGGCAGAGCGCGAGCGTGTCGCGCTCGACCTTCCGGTAGAGGTCGTCGGGGATGGGGCCGGGGTCGACCTCGGTGTAGCGCGTCCGGGCATTGTCTGCGCCGGGGTTGTAGCGCATGATGCGGACGTGCTCGCGGCCGAGCCCGTAGCAGCGGAAGTAGTCCTCGAACTCGATGCCTTCCTGGAGCATCATGCAGTCGTCGCCGGAATAGTCGTAGGCGGCGAAGAACTCGTGGGGGTCGCGGCACTTGGTCACGCCGCGCCAGCCGCCGCCGTCGTAGGGCTTGAGGAAGGCGGGGAAGCCGATGTAGTCGAAGATGGCGTCCCAGTCCACCGGGTATTTCAGGTTGCGGAACGTCTCGTCGGCCGTGTTGGGCGGGTGTTGCTTGTGGGGCAGGATGAGGCTGCGGGGCACGGCCACGCCGGCGGCCTCGGCGATGACGTTGTCGATGAACTTGTCGTCGGCGCTCCACCAGAACGGGTTGTTGCATACGTACGTGCCTTTCAGCGCGGCCCACTTCAGGTACGAGCGATAAAACGGTACTTCGTGCGAAATGCGGTCGAGCAGGAC
>JAWWAN010000233.1:0-6162 GCA_033721675.1 Rhodothermales bacterium
AGGCTGGCGGCGGTGACGAAGCGGATGGGGTGTGTGGGCTGGTACGGCATGGCGAGCGGTGTCGAGGCAGCGGGGCGGAGAGGACAGATCGACGCGGACGTGCGGGGTACGACGCTCCGGTAACGCGGGTGAAGTAACAGGTTCGGAAGGCTCCTCCGGGTGGATTCAGGCATAGAACGCATCGAACTCCGGCAGGTTTTTTTGACCGTCGCCGGGCCTTCCCGTCCTACGTACTCAGAGAGTGGATACCACCATGGCTGATAAACTGCTCGTGCTCGGCGGTACCGGGTTCATCGGATCCGAAGTGGCGCGCATCGCTACCGAAGAGGGGCATTCGGTCGTCGCCGTCGCCCGCAGCGGGCGCCCCGCCGGCACGGACGCCTGGCTCGACCGCGTCGAGTGGGTGCGCGGCAACGCCCTCCGGCCGGAAGACTGGCGCGACCACCTCGACGGGTGCAAAGCCGTGCTGCACTGCATCGGGATCGTGCGCGAGAACCCCTCGGAGGGCATCACCTTCGAGCGGGTCAACGGCGACTCCGTCGAGATGGCCGCCTTCGAGGCGGAGCGGGCCGGCGTGGAGCGCTTCGTGCTCCTCTCGGCGTCGCAGGCGCCCCCGTTCGTCTCGGATCGTTATCTGGAGGCCAAGCGGCGCGGGGAGCAGGCCCTCCAGCGTTCCCCGATGCGGCACTTCATCCTGCGCCCCACCTTCGTCTACGGCCCACATCGATCCCTGAGCCTGCTGCCCGGCCTCGCGCTCCAGGCCGCCGCCCGCCTTCCGGGCGTGGGCCGCCCCGCCCTCCGCGTGGAGCAGGTGGCGACGGCCGCCGTGCGCTGCGCCACCGACCTCGACTACGAGGGGGTCGTCTCTTCGGAGAACATCGCGTACCTGGCCGACGGACTCTGGAGCGAATATCGCAGCCCCGTCCTCACGCGGGGTGCCCTCCAGCCCTACCTGATTGGTGGGGCTGCCCTCGGCGCCGCAGCCGGGATCGCGGTGGCGCTGGGCCGCCGCTCCTAGTTACACTTCATTTTCCTGTATCGCTCCGCAGGGGCACGGCGGCGCCGTGCCCCTGCGTTCGTTCAGGGCACGTAGGCGACGGCCATCATGAACGCATCGCGCTCTTCGAACCGCGCATGCAGCACCGGCCCACCCTCCACCCGGGCGACGGTGCGCCGCGCGCCCACGTCTACGTCCAGGCGCAGCTTCTTGGGAGAAGTGCGGAAACCCGTGCGCAGGGCTTTCAGCGTGGCCTCCTTGAGCGTCCAGTACAGGATGCAGGAGCGCGTGTGATCCAGCGGAAGCGCGTCGAAATAGGCGCGCTCCTCCGGGTGCAGCAGAAACCGGGCGAGGTCCGGGTGGCGCGGCGCGATCCGTTCGAGATCGACCCCCAGGCGCCGCGCGCCGACGGCCGCCACCGCGTGCGGTCCGGAATGGGCGATGGAGAGATGCAGGTCGTCGGCGCCCTCCACCTCGACCCCACCGTCGGGGGCGACGACGAGGGGCACCTCGCCCGGGGCGGTGCCCAGCCGCTCGGCCAGCAGCGTGCGGAGGGCCGCCCGGCCCAGGATGAACTCGCGCCGCCGCCCGGCATGCCCGAACGTCTCCACCCGCGCACGCTCGCCGGGGGAGAGCAGCCCCTCCAGGCGCTCGGGCTCGCCGGGGGCGTCGGTCATCCAGCGGATCGCGATGTCGGGCGGGAGATCCATCGTAGAGACGAAGAAGGGCAGCGAGGCCGGTGCCCCGCTGCCCTCTTCCCGTTGCGGACCGGGCCGTGCTAGCGGGTGGCGGCGTCGTAGTTGCGGCCGACCTCATCCCAGTTGACCACGTTCCACCAGTTGCTGACGTAGTCGCCGCGCTTATTCTGGTACTTCAGGTAATAGGCGTGCTCCCAGACGTCGAGGCCCAGAATCGGGGTATGGCCTTTCATGTACGGGCTGTCCTGGTTGGGCGTGCCGTAGACGTGCAGGCCGCCGCCGCCATCCACGACGAGCCAGCCCCAGCCGCTGCCGAACTGGCCGGAGGCGGCGCCGGAGAACTGCTCCTTGAAGGCGTCGAACGAGCCGAAGGCCTCGTCGATGGCGTCCGCCAATGCGCCGGAGGGCTGGCCGCCGCCATCAGGGCTCATGACCTTCCAGAACAGACTGTGGTTGGCGAAGCCGCCCCCGTTGTTGCGCACCGCCGTCTGGATGTCCTGCGGCACCCGGTCGATGTTGCGCAGGATCTCCTCGATGGTCTTGTCCTGCCAGTCGGCGTGGCCTTCGAGGGCGTTGTTGAGCTTGTTCGTATAGCCTTGGTGATGCTTCGAGTGATGGATCTCCATCGTGCGCGCATCGATGGTCGGTTCGAGCGCGTCGTAGGAGTAGGGCAGATCGGGAAGGGAGAATGCCATGGATCGTGCCTCCGATGGTGGGTGAATAATCGACGGGGTCGTACGCGGGTGCGTGCGCGGATAGTAACGGAGGCCCCCCGCATATGTTTTCGCCGGCGCCCCTCGCGGCTCCGCTGGAGGCCCCGCACGCGGCCCGCCCTAACCCCTTGGAAATACGAGCGCAACGGTCGGGCGCCCTTCGGTTCTACCGCGTGCCATACGCGGCCCCGGAGGGGCCTTCACAAAGACGTTACGCCGAGGCCTCGCCCTTGAGCGCGGCCACGAGCCGGCGGTGATCCGCGTCGGTCAGCTTGCCCTGTACGCGCAGCGTCTCCAGCGCCCGCAGGACGGCCTCCCGGTCCGTGCCGGTGGCAGGCGTCTCGTCCTCCTCGGCAACGACCGGGCGCACCATCGCCTCGTGCAGGAAGCGGTACAGGAACTCCAGCGCCTTCGGGCGGGCCGAGCAGTCCAGCTTGAGCTCGAACGTGGCCCGCCCCCGGTTGACCTCCATCAGCACCTTGGCCCCCCGGAAAAACCCACGCCGCTTCTCCACCCGGACGAGGTCCTCGTAGCGGACCTCCTGGGCGGGTTCCAGGTCGTTGTTCTGATAGACGATGCGATCCACCGCGAAGACCGCCCCGTCCTTGCCATTGCCCATCAGGGTGGCGTCGAAGAGGGCGACCACCTCGCCCGGCTCCATCGCGCCGGCATAGTCGTGCACGGCGTTCCGGATGAGCTTCTCGGGGATGTTCGGGGCCACGTACAGCCCCATCTGCGGGGCGTGTGGGATCAGTTCGTGGATGAGGTCTTTCATGGGCCGAGGATGCCCGGTCGCTTCACCGGCAACCACCGATCACGGGGTCGCCATCGGGGCGACGGCGGTGAAGAAGCCCACCGTGGCCTCGCGCACGCCGGGCACGAAGCCGACGAGGAGGAGCAACACCGCGCAGGCGACGATGACGGCCGCCACCGAGGCCGGCACGGGGAAGTCAGACGCGCGCGCCTCGGGCGCCTGTTCCTCCGGCGAGCGCATCCAGAAGACGAAGAGGACGCGCAGGTAGTAGTAGGCCGAGACCGCGCTGGCGAGCACACCGACGAGCGCCAGCCACGTCAGGCCGGCGTCGATGGCCGGGGCGAAGACGGCCACCTTGCCGAAGAAGCCGCCGAAGGGTGGGAAGCCCGTCAGGCTGAACATGAAGACGCCCATCGCCACCCCCAGCACGGGCTTTTTCAGGCCGATGCCGGCGAGCGAATCCACGGTCTGCAGGCGCCCCTCCTTGCCGTCCCACTCCAGGTACGAGATCACGCCGAAGGCGCCGATGTTCATCAGGGCGTAGATGAGCAGGTAGTAGAGCGCCCCGGAATAGCCGTCGGGCGTGCCGGCGGCGAGGCCGACGAAGACGTAGCCGGCATGCGCGATGGACGAGTAAGCCAGCAGGCGCTTCACGTTGTCCTGCGCCAGCGCGAGAATGTTGCCCAGCACCATCGTGGCCACGGCGACGACGGCAAGCGCGAGCGTCCACCGCTCGGGGGGGAGCGCGTAGTAGAGCACCAGGATGAGCGCCGCGAAGGCCGCCGCCTTGGAGGCGGTAGACATGAAGCCGGTCAGGGGCGTCGGGGCGCCCTGGTACACGTCCGGCGTCCACATATGGAACGGCACGGCGCTGACCTTGAAGAAGAACCCGATGAGCAGCAGCCCGACGCCGGCCCAGAACATGACGACGCTCTGCCGCAGCGCCAGCCCCTCGGCCATCTCGGGCAGGTACATCGTGCCGGTGGCGCCGTAGAGCAGCGCGATGCCGTAGAGGAAAAACCCCGTGGAGAAGGCCCCCAGCAGGAAGTACTTGAGCGCGCTCTCGATGGCGCCCTCGTCCTCACGGACCAGCCCGGTGAGGATGTAGAGCGCCACGGACATCGTCTCCAGCCCCACGAAGATCGTCACCAGATTATTGGCCGTGCCGAGCAGCAGCATGCCGGCCACGGCGAACAGAATGAGGGCGTAGACTTCGCCGTAGCCATGCTCGATGCGCCGCAGATACGGGACGGCGAGGAGGATGGTGAAGAGGCTGCTGCCGAGTACGATCAGGTTGATGAAGCTCGCGAAGCCGCCTACCCGGATCATCCCGTAGAAGGCCGTCGTGGGCACCGCGCCGAGGACGAAGAGCTCCCACACCATCGCCACACCGAGCGAGGCGGCCGCCACCCAGGGCAGCGCCGGCGCGTCGTTGTCGAAGGCGTCCCAGACGACGAGCACCAGGCCCACCACGGAGACCAGCACGAGCGAAAAGCCCCCGAGCAGGTCGGCGCCCAGCGTCTCGTATGCGTTCGTTAGATCCATCGGAGGGTCGAAAGTCGGAAGGTCGAAAGTCGGAGGGTCGGTCGGGGCGGGGTCGTGCGGGGGCGGCGCGCCCTCACACCCAGGTGAAGTCCTCGATGGCGTGGGCGAGCTTGACGTCCATCTCGGTCACCCGGTCTCCGGCGTCGTGGGTCGTCAGGGCGATGTCCACCGTATTGTAGACGTTGTGCAGGTCCGGGTGGTGATCCAGCTCCTCGGCGTGGAAGGCGAGGCGGACGATGAAGCTGACGGCGGCCCGGAAGTTCTCCAACTCGAAGGTCTTCTTGAGCTGGTCGTCCTCCAGCCGCCAGCCGGGCAGGCTGCCGAGGGCATCGTCGATCTCTTCAGGGGTAAGCGGCGTCCGCTGCATGGCGCTAGGCAGGGCTTTTCGAGGATGGAGGGGGGATCGGGTGCGGAGGGGCTGCCTCGGCGGTACCGGACGACCGCGGCGCTCTCCGGCACCCCGCGTTACAACTGGACGACCCAGCCGCTGTAGAAGACGACCCACACGAGGAAGTAGACCGGCAGCAGGATCGGGATGGCGTACTTGACGAGATAGCCGGCAAAGCTCGGCGCATCGACGTTGTTGGCCTCGGCGATGGCTTTGACCATGAAGTTCGGCGCATTCCCGATGTAGGTCATCGCCCCGAAGAAGACGGCCGCCACCGAGATCGCCTGGAGGTAGATCCACGACTCGGGATGCACGAGCGCCGGGTCCGCGAAGGCTTTCACGTCGGCCGGGTTGCCTACATCCACGCCGTATTTGCCCATGGCCGCGGCCAGAAAGTTGAGGTAGGTCGGCGCGTTGTCCAGAATCGACGAGAGCGTGCCGGTGCCCCAGTAGAACGTGGAGACGCCCAGGGCGTCGGCGTTCTCGCTGGCGAAGTTCGAGATGAGCGCGAGGGCCGGCACCATGCAGGCGAAGATCCCGAGGAAGAGCCAGCCGACCTCGCGGATGGGCTCGAACGTGAACTCGTTTTTTTCGAGCGCTTCCTGCTTGCAGTACTTGTAGGCCACGTAGCACATCGAGAACATGATGATCTCGCGGATGCCGAAGGGCAGGTGGAACGTGCCCACGAGGTCGAGCGGCGTATCCTGCATGGCCGTGATCACGTTCGGGTCGATGAAGACCGAGAGGATGATGATGAGCACGAACCAGAAGCTTCGGTAGCCCATGATCTCGATGGTCTTCGCGCCGGGCTCGACGACGCTCGTGCCGACGGCTTTGTTGCGGCTGTCGATGAAGTAGAAGATCAGCAGGATGATCGCCATCGTCGGCAGCCACACGTACCAGACGTGCGCGGCCGTCCAGAAGAACGGCACGCCGCGCAGGAAGCCGAGGAAGAGCGGCGGGTCGCCGATGGGCGTGAGCGCGCCGCCGACGTTGGCGACGACGAAGATGAAGAAGACGATGTGGTAGGCTTTCAGGCGCCCCGCGTTGAGCCGCATGTAGGGCCG
>JAWWAN010000234.1:0-6161 GCA_033721675.1 Rhodothermales bacterium
CCACGTGCAGCCCGGTGTAGGCGCGGCGCGGCGTCTCGGCGTCCAGCACGAGGCCGCCGAGGCCAGCGCGTCGCACACGCACGGCGGCCTCCTCGTGGATGGAATGCAGCGTAGCCTCCCGCGCGGCGGCCACCTCGCGGAGGGCGGCCAGCGCCTCGGGCTGGTCCACCGCCGTCACTACCGGCACGCCGGGCTTGATGATGCCCGCTTTCTCGCGTGCGATCTCGGCGAGCGTCGTGCCCAGCAGATCGGTGTGCTCCAGGCCGATGTTCGTGATGACGGCCAGACGGGGCTGGAGGACGTTGGTCGCGTCGAGCCGCCCGCCGAGGCCGACCTCGACGACGGCGCAGTCCACCTGTTCGTCGGCGAAGTAGCGGAAGGCGAGGGCGGTGGTGGCTTCGAAGAAGCTGGGGCGGAGCCCCTCGAAGACGGCGCGGTACCGGGCCACGGCGCCGGCAATCCACGCCTCGGGGGCGGGGCGGCCGTCCAGCCGGAGCCGCTCGGCGAGATGCAGCAGATGGGGCGACGTGTGGAGCCCCGTGCGGCGCCCGGACGCTGTGGCCACGGCGGCCAGCAGCGACGCCGTCGAGCCCTTGCCGTTGGTGCCGGCCACGTGGACGCTCGGGAACGCCTCGTGCGGGCTCCCCATCGCGTCCATCAGCGCGCGCATCCGCTCCAGTCCAGGCTTGTACGCCGCGGCGCCGCGCTCCGCGAAGCGGGGCAGCGCCAGCAGCAGCGCCTCGGCCACGGCATACGTCATGGCAGCATGGCCGATGGATCCGGCGTCTCGTCCTCCGTCATCGCCGAGACCGCCCGCCGATCCCCGCCCAGGTGGTCCAGGCGCAGGCGGAAGGTCGAGGCCGGCAGCAGCGCCTCGACCTTCTCGGGCCACTCCACGAGGCACAGCCCATCCCCGTAGAAATACTCCTCATAGCCCAGCGCGAAGAACTCGTCCAGGCGTTCCAGGCGGTACGCGTCGATGTGGAAGACGGGGAAGGCGTCTGCAGCGTACTCATGGACGAGCGCGAAGGTGGGGCTCGTCACGGCCTCCGGCGCCACCCCCAGCGCGGCGCAGATGCCTTTGGCGAGGTGCGTCTTGCCGGCGCCGAGATCGCCGTAGAGCGCCACCACGTCGCCAGGGGCGAGGCGGGCGGCGAGGCGGCGGCCGAGCGCTTCCGTCTCGGCGGCCGTGGTCGTCACAACCGGCAAAAGATCCGGGGCGGGTTCCTGGTGGGCCACGTTTGTCAACAGCTTGTCAGCGATGTCACGTCCCGGTTATACCCCCCGAAGGGGCGAAACGAGCCCGCCGCCGGCGCATTGGTATCCCTGTGTTCGCAGTCCATTCTCATCACTCACTTCGGTGACGTAACCATGAACACCCGCACCCCCAACCTCCTCTCCTCCACCTCGCTCACGGGCACCGACGTCCGCAACCCCCAGGGCGAAGACCTCGGCGAGATCAAGGACCTGATGATCGACCTCGACGACGGCCACATCGCCTACGCGGTGCTGTCCTTCGGCGGCTTCCTCGGCATCGGCGACAAGTACTTCGCGCTCCCGTGGGATATGCTCACGGTCGATACGAAGAACGAGTGCTTCGTCGTCAATATCACGAAGGAGCAGCTGGACGACGCGCCGGGCTTCGACAAGGATCACTGGCCGCAGCACGAGGACACGACCTTCCTGGACCGGGTCTACACCCACTACGGTTACGAGCCGTACTCGCAGCGCCGCACGCGCGTCAGCGAGCCGGCCGGCATGCTGTAGCGCGGCCCTCGTCTCCACGCGCAGGCTTGCGCGTCACGGGGCTTCCTCCTTCGGGCGGAAGCCCCGTGTTTATTATGTTCGATTGAGGCGTGCAGAGCATGGATGGACGCGTGCCGAAGGAGCTACTACGCTTCCACCCAGACTCCCTCCCTCTGCCTTCTCAACTCCTCGCTCTGCACCCTCCAATCGTCACCGTTTCGGCCGCATCGTGATGACCGGGAGCAGCATCTCCTCCATCGAGGCGCCGCCGTGCTGCATCGAATCCCGGTAGAGGTTCAGGTAGCGGTGGTAGTTGGTCGGGTAGACGAAGTAATAATCCTCCTTGGCGATGATGTAGTTGGTGGTCATCGTGTCGGACGGGAGGCCGTACGCCTCGGGGTCGCGGATGAAGAGGGCGTGTTTCTCGTCCGCCTGCAGGTTGCGGCCGTACTTGTAGCGGAGGGCGGTGGAGGTGTGGCGATCCCCGATGACTTTGGTGGCGTGGAGGCTGCGGACGGCGCCGTGGTCCGTGGTGATGACCACGGTGCAGTCGTGCGCGGCGAGGTCGCGGAAGGCCTGGTAGAGCCACGAGTGCTCGAACCACGTGCGGGTGAGCGCGCGGTAGGCCCGCTCGTCCGGCGCGAGCTCCTTGATCACGTCGGAGTCCGCCCGGCTGTGGGCGAGGATGTCGACGAAGTTGACGACGACGGCGGCGAGGTCGCTCTGGAGGAGGTCGGTGACGTTCTGGGCGAAGGCGCGGCCGTCGTCCTTGCCGATGAGCTTGTCGTAGCGCATGCGGACGTCCTTGTGGTGGCGCCGGTCGAGGAGGTCGCGGAGGAAGCGGTCTTCGTCGCGGTTGCGGCTGTGCTCGTCGTCTTCGCCGGAGGCCCAGGCGTCCGGGTAGCGGCGGGCGATCTCGCGGGGCAGCAGGCCGCTGAAGAGGGCGTTGCGGGAGTACGGCGTGGCGGTGGGCAGGATGGAGTAGTGGAAGTCCTTCTCCATGGTGAAGTGCGGGTAGAGCAGCTGCTCGAACTCGAGCCACTGGTCGTAGCGCATGCAGTCGATGACGAAGAGGACGACGGGGCGGTCGTCGCCGAGGTGGGGCATGACGAAGGTGGGGATGACCTCGTGCGAGAGGACGGGCCGCTCGTCGTCCGGGGCTTCGTCGTCGTAGACGGCGGCGATCCAGTCCCGGTAGTGGTCTTCGATGAAGCGGCCGAAGGCGCGGTTGGCCTCCTGGTACTGGTCGTCGAGGATCTGCCGGGCGCCCTCGTCGCCGCGCATCTCGAGGTCGTAGCGGAGCAGCTCGCGATAGAGCTCTACCCACTCGCGGTGGCCGAGCGGGTTCATCAGCGCGGCCGTGATCTGGTTGAAGCGCTGGAGGTAGTCCTGCGAGACCTTCTCGGTGCGGAGGCGGCTGCGTTCGAGGAGGCGCTTGCAGGTGAGCAGGATCTGGCTCGGGTTGACGGGCTTGGTGAGGTAGTCGCTGATCTGCCCCCCCAGCGCCTCTTCCATGAGCGTCTCCTCCTCGCTCTTGGTCACCATCACCACGGGCACGTCCGGGGCAGTGCGCTTGATGGCTTCGAGCGTCTCCAGCCCGTCCATGCCGGGCATCTGCTCGTCGAGCAATACGACGTCGAAGCGGCTCTCGCGGACCTGCTCGACGGCGTCCGCGCCGTTGGTGACGCTGGTGACGGCGTAGCCTTTGGTTTCGAGGAAGAGGATGTGCGGGCGCAGCAGGTCGATCTCGTCGTCGGCCCAGAGAATGCGGGGCGTCGTCATAGACGGGTGCAGGTTGGCGGGTTACAGGATTGGACGGGAGGCGGGCGCGTCGGCGCGGTGCCTCACGTGCGGGGAGCAGCGTCTGTAACCGTCGTAGATAGGCAATCCTGGTTGCTGCGAGAAACCCTTTCCTTCGACGCGGGCGGCGCAGGCCCTCGCCCTAGCTCGTCGGCTCCCAGACGTAGCGGCCCTGCCGGTCGATGTAGCCGTACTTGCCGTCCACCTGCACGAGGGCGAGGCCGTTGGTGAAGTCCCACGCGAGGTCGTAGCGGGGCTCGATGGCCAGCTCGCCCTCTTTGTTGATGAAGCCCCACTTGCCGTCGACGCGGACGCGCGCGAGGCCGTCGGTGAAGTACCACGCCTGGTCGTAGCGCGGGTCGATGACGACCTGGCCCTGCTTGTTCATGAACCCGTAGCGATCCCCCATGCGGACGAGCCCGAACTCGGGCGCCTGGAACGTCTCCTCTTCGAGCAGGTCGGGGTCGAGGTCGAACTGGGCCTCGACGGCCACCTCGCCCTTCGTGTCGATGAAGCCCCACTTGCCATCGATCTGGACGGGGGCGAGGCCGTCCGAGAAGTACCACGCGTCCTCGAAGCGCGGCTCGATGACCATGTGACCGTCGGTGCCGATGTAGCCGTACTGATCCCCGATGCGGACGAGGGCGAGCCCCTCGGAGAACGTCCACGCCCGGTCGAAGCGCGGCTCGATGGCGACCTTGCCGCCCTGGTCGATGTATCCCCACATGCCGCCCTGCTTGATGGGATAGAGCGCCGGGGCGTTGGAGGAGTCTGCCGCCGCCACACGGGGCGGCCGGGCCAGCTGCGGCTCGCAGGCTGCCAGCCCGAGCATCAGCAGGCCGAGGACGAACGGGAGTACGCGCAGCATAGCACAGAGGGGGCGCGGTGACGGGAGTATGGGATCCTAACGGAGCCGCCGTGCGGCTCCCGGTGAGATACCTCTAAACCCCGCCCCCTGACGAATGTTTGGTCGCGCGCCGGTCTTGTCGATCCCGTTGCAGGGGCTACCGGCCTGCGCCGGGCCGGGCGGTGGCCGTCACCAGCGCCAGCTTCCAGTCTTCGAGGGGCGTGCCCGCCACGCGCAGGTTCGACGCCAGGTAGTAGAGCCGCCGCCGGGCGTCGCCCTCGGGGCCCTCCGGCACGTCGCGGAAGCGCTGCTGCAGGTAGTAGGGCGGGATGGACTGGTAGTAGAGCGTCGCCCGCACCACGACGGCCGCCG
This sequence comes from Rhodothermales bacterium, assembly GCA_033721675.1. Taxonomy (GTDB): domain Bacteria; phylum Bacteroidota; class Rhodothermia; order Rhodothermales; family JAWWAN01; genus JAWWAN01. The sequence continues at coordinate 4,766 of JAWWAN010000234.1, forward strand.
GGTCGGTACCCTCGGGCAGCACCACCTCGTAGCGGACGGCGTCGGTGCCGCTGCCGTCTTCGTAGCGCGGATCCTGACGGGCGCCGCCCTCGGGGTGCGTCGCGTCGATCCAGTCTTTGATCTGCGGGTAGAGGGCGGGGTCCGGGCCCTGCGGCTGCCAGCCCCTGGGCAGCAGGCGGTTGTCCTTGAGCGTGGTGTCTCGGTGGATGAAGCTCGTCGTGAAGGCGCCCGTCGCATCCTGCGACAGCTCTTCGTAGACCTGCACCTGGTCCTCCGCCGTGATGCGCTCGTGGTGCCGCTGGTAGGCGCCGCCGGCGAACGTCTCGGTGGGCAGGGGCCGCCCCTCGCCATCGACGAGCACGCCCACGCCGTTCGTCCGCCCCGACCCCCACAGCACGCGCTCGCGCCCGCCGCTGCGGTCCAGGACGAGCACTTCGAGGAAGGCCCGCCGGAAGCCGACGCCGCTGGGGAAGCGGTGCCCGGTCTTGTTGGTGAGGGTCACGTCCGCGACGAGCGTGCGGCCGTCCTGCATCGTCGCCACGACGCCGAGGGCGGCGGTGCGCTCGCGGGCCTGCTGCACGAAGCTCGCCATGGCCGGCGGCAAGCCCGGCGCGCCCGACATGTAATCGCTCGTGCGGACGCCCAGCACGTCGTTGAACTGGTCGAACATGGAGACGAGGTAGAGATTCAGGCCCTGGAGGCGGTGCCGCGCAAACCCTTCCTCGCGGAACCGCACGCGGACGGAATCGAGGGCGGCCCGGTGGTCGGCCTCGGGATAGTCCTGGTCCTCGAAGTCGGCGATCTTCGTGCGCAGCGTGTCGATGCGAAAGGCGTCGTTGTGGAAACCGGTGGGCATGTGGCAGTCCTGGCACGTCTGCGCCGTGGCGGCATCCCAGGGGTCGAGCTCGTTCTGGAACGCGCTGTTGAGCCACTCCAGGTAGGTGGCCTGCTCGATGCCGTGGGCATAGCGCTGGAACGCCGGGTTCTTCTCGGCCCGGTCCAGCTGCGTCGGCACGCGGGCGACCTTGCCGACGACGGGCAGGTTGATGGTGTGGCAGCTCCCGCACATCCGGGACGACTGGATGTAGGGGTCGTGCACGGGCGTGATGCCGAGCGCCGCCTCCATCGGGAAGGTCGTCACGTCCTCGAACGGCCCCGCCAGCTCGTCCGGCGGCCCCACCTTGAACTGGCCGGTGACGGAGTTCATCAGGAAGGCGTCGAGCGTCGTTTCTTCCTCGCGGATGTGGTGGCAGACGGCGCAGCTGATGCCGTCGCGGGCGAGGGCGCCGTAGCGGAAGTGCGGGTCGGACTCGTCGGTCAGGTAGATCCAGTCGAGCTGGAAGTCCGCGAAAGGATCGCCCTGGTCGAGGTCGAACTGGCGTTTGCCCATCACGCC
>JAWWAN010000235.1:0-6160 GCA_033721675.1 Rhodothermales bacterium
GCCGCCGCCGGCCATGGCGGGGATGCGCAGACCCACGTCCTTCTGGGGATCGAGGCCGAGCTTGGCCGACACCTCGAAATAGCGGCCGAGCGAGAATCCCACGAAGGGGATGTCGGGCTTGAAGCGCAGCCAGGCGCGGATGCCCTGCTCGGCGAGCTCGTTCCAGCGGTCGAGCGGGTACCGGAAATCGACGCGGACGGTGAGCGCGCTGCTGTCGTGGAGGGCGCGGTAGAGCGCCAGCTGTTCGTCGTCGCTCATGTCGCTGATGGAGGTGACGCCGTAGCGGCGGGCGACGCCGAGGGCATGGCGGGTCTGCGCCAGCCGGCGCTCGCGCGTGAACGTCTGCGGCATGGCGTCGCGGAAGAGCAGCGCGGCCCCCTCGCCGTGGAAGATGCCCGTCGGGCGGTTCTCGGCATCGCGCTCGAAGGTCACGCCGGGAGCCTGCGGGTCGCCCGGGTCGAGGCCGGCCGCCGCGAGCGCGGCGCGGTTGGCGGCGAAGGCACTGCCGTCGAACTTGCGGATGAACAGGGGGTGGCGGGCCGTGATCGCTTCGACGCGGCGGACGTCCGGCGTGAAGGGCGCGCGGCGCTGGCCACCCGCGCTGCCGGCGGCCCATTCGTCGTAGGCCCCCCAGAAGCCGCCCAGGATCCACTCGCCGGGAGGCAGCGCCTCGACGACCTCACGCACGCGCTGCTCGAAGGCGTCCTGCGTAGTCGTCCGCATCAGGTTGAATTCCAGGAAGCGGGCGGCCGAGGCGAAGTGGACGTGCGTGTCGATGAAGCCGGGCGTGACGAAGGCGCCGTCGAGGTCGATCACCTCGGTGGTGGGGCCGGCCAGCGGCAGCACCTCGGCGTCGGTGCCTACGGCCACGATGCGCGCGTCGCGGATGGCGACGGCCTCGGCGCGGGGCCGGGCGTCGTCGGCCGTCCAGACGGCGGCGTCGTGGAAGATCAGCGTGGGGGGCTCGGCCGCGTCCTGGTTGCAACTGCCGAGCAGGAGGGCGAGCACGAGGGGGAGCAGGGGAGCGGAGAGGCGCATGGCCGGGCAGGCGTGCTGTAGGGGACTGCGTGCAAAACTATTGGCTCGGCCTCCCCATTGCAAGCCGCCGCTGCGCTTCGTACCATCCCGGCACGACGTAGCATCCTGGCACGGGGAGGGACGCGGCATGGCGGCATGGCGGATGCGCCCCCGGTTCGAGCTGGTCGTGCCCTGCACGGCCGCGCAGGCGCTGGAACGGATCGAGGCCGAGCTGCGCGATCCGGCGTGCCCCTGCACGGGCACCGTACTGGGGCGCAACGTGCGGCTGTGCGTGCCCGCTGCGCAGCGCCACACCTGGTCGCCGGAGCTGCACGTGGAGGTCGAAGAACAGGGGACCCGTGCGCGGCTCCACGGGCTTTTCGGCCCGCATCCGAGCATCTGGACGTTCTTCGCTGCGGCCTATGCCATGCTCGGGTTCAGCGCCGCCGGGGCGCTCGTCTTCGGGCTGTCCCAGTGGTCCCTGGGGATGGCGCCGTCGGCGCTGTGGACCCTCCCGGTGATGGGGCTGCTGGGGGGAGGCATCTATGCCGTGGCGCGCGCCGGCCGGCACCTGGGGCGCGCGCAAATGACACTCCTGCGCGATTTTCTCGACGCCGTGCTGGATGCCGAGGCGCACCCGGCCCCGGCGCGCGTAAAAAAAGCCTCCGGGCCGCAAGGGGCACCGGAGGCCGGGTAGGGACGGCGGGTGGGGCGCCGTCACTGGGGAAGCTCGAACACGACCGCCTCGGAACTCTGCACGAGCCGATTCTGCACGTCGATGGCGTCCACGCGGAGGCTGTAGCGGCGGTTCGGTTGGAGGTGGGGCAGGAGCGAGAGGACGAAGGCGTCGTCCCGGCCCAGCCGCGTCTCGCGCGTCTCGTGCTGGGCCACTACCGCCGCCACCTCGGGCTCCAGAATAACGAGGCGGTAGTAGTACGCCTCCGGGACGGGGGTCCACTGGAACTGCAAGGCCTCGGTGCTGACCTCGGCGACGAGTGTGGGGGCCGGCGCCTCGGAGGTGCTGCGGAAGCGGTCTGGGGCAGGGCGGCTCAGGTAGAGCCCGCCCGCCACCAGGAGCGTGAGGGCCAGGCTGGCCGCCAGCAGGGCGCCGGAGCGGCGGCGGGCGGGCGCCTGCGGGCGCCGGTCTTCGGCAGGGGCCGGGCGCGGCAGCGCAAAGGGCGCCGCCACGGGGGCCTCTGCCACGGCCAGGGCTTCCTCGGCCATGCACAGCAGCTCGCGGGCGTCGTCGTGCTCGGCCAGGTACGCCAGCACCTCGGCCCGGCGATCCTCCGGCAGGGTACCGGCCAGAAACGCCGCCAGCGTATACTCGTCGAGAGAGAGCGGATCTCGATGCATACCACGGTACGGGCTAATGCAATCCGGAGAGCCAAGAAGGGGCGCCCGCCGGACGGGGAGCGACACGAAATAGGTAAACGTACGATTTCTGAAAAGTCGGGTTCGTCCCCCAGAAAAAACCCGCCGGCGGTTCTCCGCAGGCCCGGCTTGAATCGGGAGCGGCGATGAGGGATATTAGGCGGGAGACGAGGCGAGCGGTGCGGCCGCTCGCAGGATGCGTTCACCCGCCTCAGGCTCCCATGGACCGCGATCTCCAGTCGATACAGCAGGCACGGGATCTCGTGCACCAGGCGCGTGCCGCCCAGCACCGGTTCAAGACGGCCGGGCAGGCCGACGTAGACCGCATCGTGGCGGCGATGGCGCGCGCGGGCGAGCAGCAGGCCGAGCGGCTTGGCCGGATGGCGCATGAAGAGACCGGCTTCGGGCGGCCCGAGAGCAAGACCGCCAAGAATCTCTTCGCCACGAAGACCCTCCACGCGCGCATGGCCGGCATGAAGACGGCCGGCGTCATCCGCACGCTCGAAGGCGGATCCATCTGGGAGATCGCCACGCCGATGGGCGTCGTCGCCGCGCTCATCCCGTCGACGAATCCGACCTCGACGGCGATGTACAAGGCCATCATCGCGGCCAAGGCGCGGTGCGGGATCGTGATGAGCCCCCATCCGCGTGCCGTCGAATGCACGGCCGAGGCACTCCGCGTCGTCGCCGAGGCCGCCTACGCCGAGGGCGCCCCCGAAGGCCTCTTCGGCTGCATGACCGCCGTAGACCTCGCCGGCACCGACGCCCTGCTCGAACACGAGCACACGGACGTCATCCTCGCCACCGGCGGCACGGCGATGGTCCGGGCCGCCTACTCCAAGGGCAAGCCCGCCTACGGCGTCGGCAGCGGCAACGTGCCCGTCTACGTGGACCGCTCCGCCGACGTCGAGAAGGCCGCCGCCGACCTGCTCTACGGCACCTCGTTCGACTGGGGCACGCTCTGCTCCACCGAGCGCAGCGTGGTGGCAGACTACCCGGTCAAGACGCGGCTCGTCGAGGCGATGAAGCGCGAGGGGGCCTACTTCCTGAACGACCACGAGAAGACCCTGCTGCGGAATTTCATCCTGAAGAAGGGCCGCCTCAACGTAGATCAGGTGGGCCAGGCCCCCCACCGCATCGCCGCGATGGCCGGCTTCTCGGCCCCTGGCGACGCGCGCGCGCTCGTGGCCGAGGTGGACGCCGTCGGCAAGGCCGAGCCGCTCTCGATGGAGACGCTCTCGCCCATCCTCTCCTTCTACACCGCCGACGGCTGGCAGGCCGGCTGCGACCGCTGCATCGAGATCCTCCGCTTCGGCGGCATCGGGCACACCCTCGGGCTGCACTGCACGAATGACCGCGTCATCGAGGCGTTCGCGCTCCAGAAGCCATCGATGCGGATCGTCGTCAACACCGTCGCGGCGCTCGGCTCGGTGGGCTACACGAACCGGCTCTTCCCGGCCATGACGCTCGGCCCCGGCACGCTCGGCGGCTCGATCACGAGCGACAACGTCTCGCCGATGCACCTGCTCAACATCAAGCGCCTCGCCTTCGAGACCGACCCGGTGCATGCGGGGAAGGGGGAGGCGGGAAGAGGAAAGAGGGCGTCGCGCTCGGCCGCCGCGCCGGCCGCCGGCGATGGGAGCTGGATGGATACCATCGAGGCGCGGCTGCTGGCACGGGCGGGCAACCCATCCGCCACGCCGCCGCCCCCATCTGCACGCCCGGCGCCGTCCTCGCCGCTGCCGCCGCCGGCCGCTGCGTCCACGCTGCCCCTGCCGGACGCGCAGATCGAGCAGCTCATCCGCAAGTTTAAGAAGTAGGGACTGGGGACTGGCCACTGGCCACTGGGGGGATGCCTCCGCTCGCTACGAAGTCCCCAGCCCCCAGTCCCTAGTGGCCCGCCCCCATGAAGAATCCGTGATTCGGGACAGGGTGGGGGCGCCGCGCGTTTTTAGGGGTCTGAGCCCGCTCGTGCACCGCGTTGACTCCCACGCGCAGGGCACGGTATATTGACCTCTCTTTAGACGCCGCAGACCCCCTATGGCAGATACCACCGACTTCCGCAACGGCTTCACGATGATCTACAACGGCGACGTCTGGCAGATCATCGAGTTCATGCACGTCAAGCCCGGCAAGGGCGGGGCGTTCGTGCGGACCAAGCTCAAGAACGTGCGCGACGGCCGCGTGGTGGACAACACGTTCCGCGCGGGCGAGAAAGTGAAGGAGGCCCGCGTCGAGCGCCGGCAGTACCAGTTTCTGTACGAGGACGACCTCGGCCTGCACTTCATGAATACGGAGGACTACTCGCAGACCTCGCTCCGCCCCGAGCAGGTGGGCAAGCGCGAGTTCATCAAGGAGGGCGGCGTCATCGACGTGCTCTTCCATGCCGAGACCGAGGAGCCGCTGACGACCGAGATGGCCAAGAGCGTCGAGCTCGAAGTGGCCGAGACGGACCCCGGTCTGCGCGGAGACACGGCCACGGGTGCCACCAAGCCCGCCACGCTGGAGAGCGGCGCCGTCGTGCAGGTGCCGCTGTTCATCGACGAGGGCGACGTCATCCGCGTCAACACGGACACGGGCGAGTACGTCACGCGCGTCTCTACGGCCAAAGCCTAGTCCATTCCGGCTCTCGGATGGTCGATTTCGGAGGACCTGGCCTCAGGCGAATCGGAATCTCCAATCCCGCATCTTAAGTCCAACACCGAACGATGGATCTAGCCCAGATACAGGAGCTGTTGCGGATCGTCGCCGAGAGCGGCGTCGCCGAGGTCGAGATCGAGGAGGAGGGCATGAAGGTGGTCGTCCGCCGCAGCGGGGCCACCGTGATGATGCAGCCCGCCCCGATGTACCCGGGCTACGGCCTGAACGCCGCGCCGCCGATGCCTGCGTACGCCGCCCCGCCGCCGATGCCCGCGTACGCCGCCCCGCCCGCCACACCGGCCGCCCCCGAAGCCGCGCCGTCCGCCGCGCCGGCGGCTCCCGAAGCCGCGCCCCCCGCCAAAGAGGAGGCGCCCTCGGAGGCCGGCCACGTCCTCAAGGCGCCCATCGTCGGCACCTTCTACCGGTCGCCCGCCCCAGACGCCGACGCCTACGTGGAGGTGGGCGATGCCGTCAAGAAAGGCGACGTGCTCTGCATCATCGAGGCGATGAAGCTGATGAACGAGATCGAGTGCGAGGTGGCCGGCACCGTCACGAAGATCCTCGTGGACAACGCCGAGCCCGTGGAGTACGACCAGCCGCTGTTCGTCATCGACCCTGCCTGAGCGTGCACAGGAGACCCTTCGCGGCTGCGCACCCGCTCGCTCACGCGCCCGGTAGTGGCACGCTCCTTCCGTTCAGGATCTTGGATTCGTGATGTGGGATTGCGCGCATCCTCCTCGCACCGCATCCGAAATCCGGAATCCGTAGTCTGAAATGAAAAAGGTTCTCATCGCCAACCGGGGCGAGATCGCGCTCCGCGTCATCCGCTCCTGCCACGAGATGGGCCTCCAGACGGTCGCCGTCTACTCGACGGCGGACCGCGACGCCCTCCACGTGCGCTTCGCCGACGAGGCCGTCTGCATCGGCCCGCCCCCCTCGCGCGAGAGCTACCTCCGGCCGGACCGCATCATCGCCGCCGCCGAGGTCACCGGCGCCGACGCCATCCACCCCGGCTACGGCTTCCTGTCCGAAAACGCCGAATTCAGCGCCATCTGTGCCGATCACGGCATCAAGTTCATCGGCCCGCCCCCCGAGACGATCCGGATGATGGGCGACAAGAGCCTCGCCA
>JAWWAN010000236.1:0-6155 GCA_033721675.1 Rhodothermales bacterium
GACACGAGCTCTCGCGCTCGGGCGACCCCACGCAGCGCATGGACAGCCTCCTCCGGATCTACGAGTTCATGCAGCGCTACGTAGGAGACGGCGCGACGACGGCGAGCGACTGATACGCGACGTCGGGGTGCCGGATCGAGGATGCGGTCGGTGGCGGCAGCGGGCCGGCGGATCGCGGCCGGGCCGCCTCACACAGCGGCGCGCGCCAGGGCGTCGCGGAGCGCCGCCAGCTGGACGGGCTTGCTCACGTAGTCGTCCAGGCCGGCGGCCAGGTACCGCTCGCGGTCGCCCTGCATCGCGTGGGCGGTGAAGGCGATGAGGTGGGGCTGGCGGTCAGGCGGCAGCTCAGCGCGGATGCGGCGGGCGGCCTCCAGGCCGCTCATCTCGGGCATCTGCATGTCCATCAGCACGACGGCGTAGGATTGGTGGTGGAGCGCGGCGAGCACCTCGCGGCCGTTGACCACCACGTCGGCCTCGTAGCCGAGCCGCTTGAGCATCTGCACCGCCACCATCCGGTTGACCGGGTTGTCTTCGGCCAGCAGCAGCCGGAGCGCCGGCGGGGCGGAGACCGCAGGCACGGCGCCGTCGCCGCCGGCGGGGGGCAGCACCGCCGGCGCCTCCGCGGCGGCGGCCTGGATGGAGAAGTGGAACGTGGTGCCCTCACCCGGCGTGCTCTGCGCCCAGATGTCGCCTCCCAGGAGGTGGCACAGGCGCTTGCTGATGCTGAGGCCCAGCCCGGTGCCGCCGTAGCGCCGCGTCGTCGAGGCATCCCCCTGCACGAAGGGCGTGAAGAGGGCGCCCAGGCGCGCCGGGTCGATGCCGATGCCGGTGTCCTGCACGCTGAAGTGGAGCGTGTAGGGGCCGCCGCCCTGCGCCGGCGGCACGGCGCGCACCCCGACCTCGACGCCGCCCCGCTGCGTGAACTTGACGGCGTTGGCGAGCAGATTGACCAGGATCTGCCGCAGCCGCGTGGCATCCGTGACGACGCGCGCCGGCACGGAGGGATCGATGGTGCGGGTGATGCGAAGATCCTTGCTGACGGCCTCCCCGGCGAGGACGTCGATGGCCTCCGCCACGCAGTCCTGCACCGCACACGGGCCGGGCGCCACCTGCATCTGCCCGGCCTCGATCTTCGAGAAGTCGAGAATGTCGTTGATGATGGTCAGCAGCGCCTCGCCCGAGGTCCGGATGACGCCGAGGTACTCCCGTTGCTGCTCCGAGAGCGGCGTCTCCGCGAGCAGCTCGGTCACCCCGACGACGCCGTTCATCGGCGTGCGGATCTCGTGGCTCATATTCGCCAGGAACTGGCTTCGGGCGCGCGTGCCAGCCTCGGCGGCCTCTTTGGCGGCGCGCAGCGTCTCCTCGGCCCGCTTGCGCTCGGTGACGTCCTGGAGCGTGCCCAGCAGGCGGGATGGTTGCCCGCCGGCCCCGTAGAACGGCTGCATGACGGAGGCCAGCGTGCGCTCCTCCCCCCCGTCCTGCAGGATCCTGAACTCGGGGATCGCCTCGTCGTGGCCGGCCTGCACCCGGGCCAGCGCGGCCCGGAGCGCGGCCCGGTCGTCCGGGTGGACGTAGCGGAAGAACGTGGCGAGGTCGGGCGAGGCCGCGCCCGGCTCCAGGCCGAGGAGCTGCCAGAGCGCATCGGACCAGTACTGGGTGCCGGTCTCCAGGCACCACTCCCACGTGCCGAGGTGCGCCAGCCGCTGCGACTCCTTGAGGCGCGCCTCGCTGGCGCGCAATGCGTCCTCAGCGCGCTTGCGCTCGGTGATGTCGGTGATGGAGGCCCGGAGGAGGTCGCGGCCGGCCCAGGGCAGGCGCACCAGGCGCACCTCGCACGGGATGGTCTCGCCGTCCGCGTTGCGGTGCATCCACTCGAAGGCGGGCGTGCCGCCGGCGGCGGCGTCCGGGGTCATCGCGTCGGCGGCCTCCGGCGGCGGCCGCCCGTGCGGCTGCCGCTCCCGGCGCATCGCTACGGGCGAGGTTTGCAGGAGCGCCGCGCGGGGCAACCCGTAGAGGCGCTCGGCCATCCCGTTGCAGTCGACGAAGCAGCCCGTCTCCATGTCGAGCACGACGACGGCGTCCGGGGCGTGCTCGACGAGCACGCGGTAGCGTGCTTCCCCATCGCGGAGGGCCTCTTCGGCGCGGCGCCGCTCGGCCACCTCTACGCGCAACTGCATGTTGGCCCGGGTGAGCTCGGCGGTGCGCGCCGCCACGCGCGCCTCCAGGTCCTCCTTGCCCCGCTCCAGCTCCCGCGTCCGCCACTCGATGGCTTCGGCCATCGCGTTGACGGCCGAGCTGATCGCTCGCAGATCCGCCTGGGGCTCATCCGGCAGGCGGTGCCCGTACGCGCCGCCCGAGATCATGCCGAGCCCCGCCTTCAGGCGGTCCAGCGGCCGGGCCAGGTACCGCTGCAACAGCACCTGGATGACTACCACGACGGAAATAGTCACGCCGCCGAGCAGCAGCAGGATGAAGAGGGCGATGTCTGTCTGGAGCGTGCGCACGTCGTCGCGGGAGAAGGCGACTTCGAGCGTGCCGACGGGGCGCCCCCGGTAGCGGACCGCGCGCTGCTCGACGAGCGCGGCGGGCGCGGCGTCGGCCGCGCCCGCATAGGCGAAGAGCCGGGCGCCGTCTTCGTCGTAGAGCCGGAGGCGAACGATGCCTTCCTGCTCGGTATAGACGCGGGCGATGCGGGTGGTCTCTTCGTCTTCGAGGTTCCACAGCGGCTGCGCCAGGATGTCGGCGAGGCGATCTGCCGTGAAGGCGGCCTTCGCCGCGAGGGCCTGCTCGGCGCGGCCCACCGCCATCACGTAGGAGAGGGCGCCGATCCCGAGGATGACCAGCAGGATCACCACGGAGAGCCCGACGGTCAGGTCGCGCGCGAGGGTGCGCCGGGCGAGGCGCCGAAGGGTGGGGGGGGTCTGCATACGTCTAGAACTGGTACCAGAGGCCGTCCTGCCCGAGCGGCGTCCGGGAGGGCAGCAGGGGGTTCTCCAGGTCGAACCGGGTGCGGCCTTCGAGGCCGGCGCGGGCCAGCAGCGCCCCGAAGTGCTGCGCGAAGAGGGCGTCGAAGGAGCCGTCGGCCAGGGCCCGGCGCAGCCCGGCTTCGATACGCCGCGCGAGCGCGGCATTCGCCTCGGCGACGAAGAAATAGATGGCGGCCGGGTAGCGCAGCACGAGCGTGGGCTCGACGACGAGCCCGGCGGCGGCATAGTGCTCGGCCTCGCTCCAGATCTCCTCGACGCTGCGGGGATAATAGTCGATGCGGCCCTGGATGAGCATGCGGAAGAGCGCCTCGTACGACGCCCGGCCAGCCACCCGGTAGCCGTTCGCCTCCAGGACGCGCGTGTCCGGCCAGTCGTGCCCCTGGCCGGCGCGCAGGGCGCAGAGCGCCTTCGCCTCAGTGATCCCGGCGAAGCGGGCGGCGTCGGCCGCGCGCACGAGCAGCAGGCGCGTCCCGATGAGGCCCTTGGTGAGCGGCACGCGGACCGGCCGCAGGCCCTGCTCGCGCTCCGCCGTGGTCATCGTCCAGACGACGTCGATGTCTTCGCCGTTGCGGAGTTGGCGGAGGGCGCGGCCCTGCCGCATCACGAGGGGCGCGGAGCGCAGCTCGTAAGCGCCCTCGGTCTTAGACAACGCGAGCTCGAGCAGGGCCACGTAGTACTGGTGCCGGCGGTCCCCGTCGCCCCCTTCCGGCGCCGGATGCCGCACGACGAGCGGCTGCCCGGCGGCCGCCGGCGCCAGGCAGAACAGCAGGAGCCCCAGCCCGAAGCCGAGCCGCCTCCGTACAGACAAAGCATTCATTGCACCCGAGGGTCGTCGATCCGAACGCGGCGCCGGCCCGCTCTCTTCGAGGACGAGGGGAATATTTTTCCACGACGGCCGCCCCTCCCGAAAAAGGTGCCGCCGTCTCGTTCTCCAGGCTGCCGCGATGCACGTGGGCCGGCAGGGGGCAAGAGTTGTACCCGGCCCATCGAGGCTGCGGAGTTGACCCCGCCATGCCTATTTTTCTGCCTCGGGATCGTCCATCTCTACCCCGCCTCGCCATGCGCCGTGCCGTCCCCGCCGTACTCGCCCTCCTCGTCCTCGGGCTTCTCGCCGCCGGGGCGTGGTTCGTACGCCAGGCCCGCACCGCCGCCACGGCACGCGCTGCGGCCGAGATCGCAGCAGTCGAGCAGGCGCTCGATGCCGCGCTGGCCCGGCAGGACTCCGCGCTGGCCGCCCTGAGCCAACGCTTCGAGCAGATCGACGACCTGAAGACCGCGCAGGAGCGCCGCCTCCGCCGATCCCGCAATGCCGACCACGTGCGGGTCGCGCAGTCGCGCGGTGTGGGGCGCGTCTCCGGCAGCGACGAGATCCGGCGGCTCGCCGGCGCCGGGCGCCTCGTGCCCCTGGCAGACACCGCCTATTACCACGTGCAGGACCTCGACTACTCGGTCGCCTACGTCACGCCCGAGACGGCGGCCTTGCTGCGCGCCCTCGGGGAACGGTTCCAGGCGAAGCTGCGCGCGGCCGGGCTGCCCCGCTACCGCTACGTCATCAGCTCGGTGCTGCGCACGGCCGAGAACCAGCGCGCCCTCCGCCGCATCAACCCGAACGCCACCGGCGGCGTCTCGAGCCACGAGTTCGGCACCACGCTGGACGTGGTCTACCACACGTACGTCTACCGCCCGGCCCCTGAAGACCGCCTCCCTCCCACCGCCTATCCCTTCCTCGACGACCGCCTGGAACGCCTCCGCCACCGCGCCTACGACGCCCTCGGCATGCGCTACTGGCAGGAGTTGCAGGGGCTGCTCGGGCGCACGCTCATCGAGCTGCAAGACGAAGGCGCCGCGCTCGTGCTCCTCGAACGCGAGCAGCCCGTCTTCCACATCACCACCGCCGGGCCGGTGAAACCCGAAGGCTAGACGGACCGACCGGGCGGCCCGGACGCAGGAAGTGGGTAACGGGGACGGCGGGTGCCCGCCCCGTTGCCCACTCTCCCAGCCTATCCAGCGCGGATCTCGCGGTGCTATCCGTCCTTCTCGGCGGCCGGCAGTTTGGCCTTCGGAGGCTGCTCGGAGGGCGGGACGCGCTCGATGAGGACCGTCACGTCCGTCACGAGCGCGGCGAAGGCGCCCAGGGCGGCCAGGACCGGCGAGAGGATCAGCGCCGCCGCCGCCCCGCCGACGCCGACCGAGAGCGGCAGCTCCAGCACGGACTTGCCGTCCTTCTTGATGATCACGCGGCGGGCGTTGCCTTCGGCCACGATCTCACGGATCCGGTCCACGAGCTGATCGCCGCGCACGCGCACCTCCTCCATGAGCGCGTCCGGGTCCACCGGGAGGCGGTCCAGGTAGGCGATGTCCTTCTCGTCGGTGCCGTCCTCGTGGTAGGTGAAGCGATCCTGGATGGTGCCGTCCTCGCGGTGGACGACGACCTCGCTCGGGCGGTTGTTGCGGGCGAAGCCGCGCGCCTCGTCCAGCGCCTCTTTCTTCGTCGCCTCGACGCGCACGGCCCGGTCGGCGCCGGCCTTTTCTACGGCCCAGCCATCCTCGCGGGGTACGACGCGGTACACGGTCTTCTCTGCCATCGCTCGTCATAGGGGGTTGGTTGCAGGCGGACGTCCTCCCATACACCAGCCGCCGCCCGCAATGGGTCCGGCGCGTACAGAATCGTTTCAGAGTCCGGCCCGCTCCAGGCCGCTGCCATAGGCGTAGGGGCCGACGGTGATCGGGAGGCGCCCCCGTGGGGCCTGCTCGCCCCGCAGGACGGCCGCCGCCGCCGTGACGCTCTCGATGGACTGCTCGTAGGCTACCAGCAGCGCCTCGGCGTCGTCGAAGGGAAGCACGGCGTAGGGATTGCCGAAGGTGACCAGCACCACGGGCTGCTCCGTCGCCAGCAGCCGCCGCACGAGGTCTTCCTGGGTGTCGAAGAGGCCCGCCTCGCCCCGGCCGGCCTGGAGGCGCAGGTAGAGCGCCACCACCACCACGCGGGCGGTGTCTGCCGCGGCCAGCGCTCGCTGCATCGCCTCGTTCGCGGGCTTGATGCCCAGGTGCACGTCCGCGCCGGCCCCGAGGCGGTCGGCGAAGCGGTTCATGGCGGCGGCGATGCTCTCGGACTCGTCCACGTTGCGGAGCTGGATCAGCGCCGGCCGCGCGCCATCGCGCAGCGGC
>JAWWAN010000237.1:0-6056 GCA_033721675.1 Rhodothermales bacterium
ATCGCCTCGTGCCAGACGTGCCATGCCCCTGGCAAGGCCGCCGATGCCTGCCTGACCTGCCACGCGTTCCACCCGGACCAGTCGCAGCACGCCAACCTGTTGCTCTACAGAGACTGACGACGGGCACCGGGGGAGAATCAGCCGTCCCACCTCCACACGAAGCCATGCCTGCACGGTTGTTCTGCAAGACGGGAGAGCTGGCCGGGTCCGAGTTTCGGATCGGGCGCGAGGCCGTCGTAGGGCGGTTGAGCGAGAACGAGGTGACGCTCCACCCCAACATCATCTCCTCCAAACACGCCCGCATCTTCTTCGACGAAGGCGCCGGCTGCTACTTCCTCGAAGACCTCGGCAGCAGCAACGGCACCGCCCTGGACGGCGTGCCCGTCCACGAGGCTACGCGGTTGGAGGCGCTGCACGTGGTCACGTTCGCCCACAAGTTCGACTTCATCTTCCAGGCTGTGCCCGGGGGCGCCGCTCGCACTCCGGCGCCGCGCCCCGCCGCCGCCGACGCCACCCAGCTCCAGGCCCCCCCCACCCAGCTACAGCAACCGCCTGAACCGAAGACCCGGCTCGGCGACGACTTCGCCCCCGTGCCGCCGCTCGAAGAACCCGGCGCACCGCTCCCCCAGGAATCCGCGCAGAAAACGCGCTTCGGCGACGGCTTCTTGCCTACCCCGAATCTCGAAGAACCGGACCCTGCGCCGCCTGAGCGCAAGACCCGGGTGGGCGATGCCTTCGCCCCCACGCCGCCGCTCGAAGAACCCGATCCGCAGGAGCCTGCCGGGGCCCGAACCCAGTTCGGCGATGCCTTCGCCCCCACGCCGCCGCTCGAAGCACCGGCCGGCAGCGACGAGGCGACCCTCCTCCAGCCGGCGCCGTCCGCGACGCCCGTGCTCGACGTGACCCGCCCCGACGGCACCGTGCTCCACTTCCCGCTGGCCGAGGGCGAGTATGTGCTGGGGCGCTCGGAGGAGGCCGACCTGACCGTGCCCGAGGGCACCGTCTCGCGCAGTCATGCCCGCCTCGCCGTACGGGGCGGGCGCGTCTTCCTCCGCGACCTCGGCAGCAAGAACCACACGTACCTGGACCAGGCGCGCGTGCAGTACGAGGTCGAGGTCCGCCCCGGCGCCCGGCTCCGCTTCGGGCTCGACGTGCACGCCACCCTCCGCATCCCCTGACGCTCCCTCCGCCCTTCCCGACCATGGACCCAGCGATCCGGCCCGACGGCACCTACGTCCTACGCGAGCCCGTGGCGCTCCCCGACGTGCTCGACCTGCTCATCGTCGGCGGCGGGCCGGCGGGCACGGCGGCGGCCTTCCGCGCCAAGGAGCTCGGCATCGCCGCCCTCGTCATCGACTACGACGACCTGATGAAGCGCATCCGCGACTATGCCGCGGACAAGCAGATCCTCCCGCACTTCGGCGGCGGGGACAAGATGAAGTTTCCGAAAGGGGGCGACCTCGTGGCCCGCCTCCACTTCGACCCCATCGACAAGGACGACCTGTGCGTGGCCTGGCGGCGGCTCTACCACGAGCACAGCGTCCCCGCGCAGATCGGCGTCGAGCTGACCGGGCTGGAACGCCGCGACGACGGCCTCTGGCACGCCCAGGCGTGGAACCACAAGACCAAGGCCGAGCAGGTCTTCCTGGCCCGCCACGTCGCCATCGCGATGGGCCGGGGCGTGCCGCGCCGCTTCGACATCCCCGGCAACACGGACGGCATCGCCTACCGCCTCGACGACGCCGACCGCTACGTCGGCGCGCCCGCCCTCGTCATCGGCGGCGGCACCTCGGCGGCCGAAGCCGTGATCGCCATCTCGAATGCCAAAGACGCCCACCAGGACGCCTGCCGCGTCTACTGGTCCTACCGGGGCGACAAGATGCCGAAGGTCTCCAAGGCGCTCGCCGACGTGTTCTTCGACGCGTACGTGGGCAACGGCAACATCCTCTACTATCCCAACAGCGAGCCCGTGGCCGTCGTCACCGGCCCCGACCGGCGCGAGTACCTCTCCCTCCGGGTGGATCGCAAATCGGTGGATGCGCGGCCCAGCGAGACGGTCCACCTCGAGTTCTCCAAAGAACACTGCATGGCCTGCATCGGCGAAGACATCCCCGAGGCGTTCCTCAACGCGGCGGGCATCTACATGCTGACGGGCGGGCCGGCCGGCAAGAAGCGCATGGCCGTGACGCCCCTCCTGGAGAGCCAGCAGCCCAACGTCTACCTCATCGGCGACATCCTCAGCCAGGCCTATCTGGAGACCGACGACTTCTACGCCGACGCCGCCACGTTCCGCGAAGTCAAGCACCGGGGCAATATCAAGATGGCCCTGCGTGACGGCGTCTTCGTGACCGAGGTCGTCCGCCAGAAGCTCGACGGGCGGGACGTGATCCAGGTGGATCTGGTCTTCGAAGACGATCCACCCGCCGCCGGCGACGGCCTGCCCGCCCTGGCGACGACCCCCGCCGAGCGCGACGGCCCGCCGCCGGAAAGCATCGCCGAGGACCGGGCCGTGGACGAGCGCACGTTCCTCGTCCGCATCACGCCGGCCGGCGTCGAGGAGGACGAGTTCGACCTGCGCCCCGGCCGCACCGTCGTCCTCGGCCGCGAGCACGCCGACCTCGCCTTCCCCGAAGACACCCTGCTCTCCACGCCGCACGCCGCGCTGCGTCCGTCGCCCGAGGGCTTCGTGCTGAGCGACGAAGCGAGCGAGACCGGCACCTTCTTCCGCCTCCGCCCCGCCGAGGCGCTGCCCCTGGCCGAGGGCGACCTGCTGCGCCTGGGCCGCCAGATCCTCGTGATCCGTGCCGAGGACGGCCGGACGGTCGTCCTCCACTACGACCACACCGGCGCGCTCCAGCGCCGGCACCCGTTGCAGGAGGGCACCATCGTGCTCGGCCGCCAGGCGCCCGACCTCACGCTCGACGCCGACGACCTGATCCTCTCGCGCCGCCACCTCGCCCTCGTCGTCAAGGACGGGCGGCTGGCGGCCAAGGATCTCAACAGCCTCAACGGCACCTACCTGAAGGTGCGCCGCCCCCTCGTGCTCCGCCACGACGACGTCTTCCGTGCCGGGCAGCAGATCTTCCGGCTCAGCATCCACGAACCCGCCGAGCCGAGCGACTCGACGCGGTTCAGGGTCACGCCGTTCACCCATCCGGTCGGGGCCTCGCGGCCGCCCTCGGCACCGCCGCCGCCCGCGCCCCCCGCGCCGGCAGCGGAGCCCGTGCCCCGCGCCCCCGCGCCGCCCCAGCCCGCCCCCGCTGCCGGCGCCGCCCCGGCGGTGACGTTTCAGGGAATGGGCACGACGGTAACGGTGCAGCCCGGCCAGACGATCTGCGACGCCGCCGAGGCCGAGGGCATCGACCTGCGAGCCGAGTGCCACGCCGGCGTCTGCGGCAGCGACCCCGTGCGCATCCTCTCCGGAAGGGAGCACCTGAGCCCCCTCGGCGACGAAGAAGCCGGCACGCTGGAAGACATCTGTGGCCTCGAACCCGGCCCCTGCCGGCTCGCATGCATGGTGAAGACGAGGGGGCCCGTCGTCGTCGAGTTCATCGCGCAATGACCTCCGCCCTCCCCACAGCCTGACCCCGGAACGATGCCCAAACGGGACGCGATCATGGATTCTCCCAACCCGGCCGCCTCCCCCTCCGCTCCCGGGAGCGCCTACGTCCGCTACGGGCACGCCACGCACCAGGGGCTCGTCCGGACCGACAACCAGGATGCCTACGGCATCTTCCCCCGTGAGCACGACGACCCGACGCGGGGCGCCGGGCTGCTCTTCGTCGTGGCGGACGGGATGGGCGGGCACCAGGGAGGGCGCGAGGCCAGCCAGATGGCCGTCCACCTGATCGAGGAACGCTACCGGGCGAGCGCCGCGCGCGACGTCGCCGAGGCGCTGCGCCGCGCCTTCACCGAGGCCAACGCCGAAATCTACGCCCGCAGCACGCAGGACCCCGCGCTCCAGGGCATGGGCACCACCTGCACCGCGCTCGTCTTCCGGCGGAGCCGGGCCTGGATCGCGCACGTGGGGGACAGCCGGGCCTATCGCGCCACCGAGGACGGCATCGAGCAGCTCACCCAGGACCACTCCCGCGTCGAGGAGATGGTGCGCCAGCAGCTCCTGACGCCTGCCGAAGCCGCGACCCACCCGCAGCGCAACGTGCTCAGCCGCGCCCTCGGCGTGCTCCCGGAGGTCGAGGTCGACCTCGTCGAGGTCCCCGCCCCGGAGGCCGGCCATACCTTCCTGCTCTGCTCGGACGGGCTGGCCGACGTCCCGACGGAGGCGCTGCACGAGGCCGTGCGGACCCTCCCGCCCCAGCAGGCGTGCGATGCCCTGGTGCAGCAGGCCAACGCGCTCGGCGGGCACGACAACGTCACCGTCGTGGTGGTCCGCGTGGAGCAGGTGCCGCGCCCGGCTGCGTACCGCTGGGGGGCCTTCTTCATCGTGCTCGCCCTCGTGCTGATGGCTCTGCTGCTCATGGGCGCCTGCGGCGGGCCGCCGGCGCCGTGAGGCCCCGCACTCCTGGCTGGCGCTAGGCCCGCTGGCGCACCGCCTGCCGGAAGGCCGCGACGTTCTCGGCCACCGGCGCGCCCCGGAAGACGGCGCTGCCGGCCACCACCACGTCGGCGCCGGCGTCCGTGACTTCGCGCACGTTCGACGGCTTGACGCCGCCGTCCACCTCCAGGTACGCGCGCGAGCCGAGGGCATCGAGCATCCGGCGGGCGCGGCGGATCTTGTCGGTGCTCTGCGGGATGTAGGCCTGCCCCCCGAAGCCGGGATTGACCGACATGATGAGCACGAGGTCGACGTCCGGCAGGATCTCTTCGAGGGTGGAGAGCGGCGTGGCGGGGTTGAGCGTCACGCCCGCCTTCGCGCCCGCCTCCTTGATCTGCTGCACCACCCGGTGCAGGTGCGGGCACGCCTCCACGTGGACCGTGATGACGTCCGCGCCGGCCTCGGCGAAGGCGTCCACGTAGCGCTCCGGCTGCTCGATCATCAGGTGCACGTCCAGCACGCTCTCCATGGCGTCGCGCAGCGGCCGCAGCGCCTTCACGATGAGCGGGCCGATCGTGATGTTCGGCACGAAGTGCCCGTCCATCACGTCCACGTGCAGCCAGTCCGCCCCGGCTTCCAGCGCCTCGCGCGCGTGCGCTTCGAGCCGGGCGAAATCGGCGGAGAGGATCGAGGGAGCGAGGAGCATCGGGAAGGGGGAACAGGAAAGGAGGGAAGGGGGAGGAGCGAAAACCCTCTTCCCCCTTCCCTCCTCGCTCATCCCCTAGAAGATCGCCTTGAAGAGCGCCACGCCGAGGGCGACGACGAGGATGTTGACGAGCGCGATGGGCAGCAGGTACTTCCAGCCGATCTGCATGAGCTGGTTGTACTTGAAGCGCGGCAGCGTCCACCGCACCCAGATGAAGACGAACGCGAAGAAGCTCACCTTCGCCATCAGGCTGAAGAACTGGAGGATGCCCAGCAGCACACTCCCTTCGAGCGCCGGGAACGCCTCCAGCAGGAGCGGCTCGAACGGGATCAGGTAGCCGCCGAAGAAGAGCGTCGCGATGACGAACGAGGCCACGAACCAGTTCACGTACTCGGCCAGGAAGAACATCCCGAACTTCATGCCGCTGTACTCGGTGTGGTAGCCGCCCACCAGCTCCTGCTCGGCCTCGGGCAGGTCGAACGGCGCGCGGTTCGTCTCGGCGAAGGCCGTGATGATGAAGATGAGCGCCCCCACCGGGTTGCGGAAGATGTTCCACCCCAGCAGCGCCCACCCGTCGGCCTGGCTCTCGACGATGTCCACCACGCTGAGCGAGCCGGCGATGAGCACCACGGAGACCACCGCCAGCCCCATCGACAGCTCGTAGGAGATCATCTGCGCCGACGACCGGAGGCCGCCCAGCAGCGAGAACTTGGAGTTGCTGGACCAGCCCGCGAGCGTCACGCCGTAGACCGTGACGGAGGTGAGCGCGAGGATGATGAGCACGCTCACGCCGACGTCCACGATCACCACGCCCCGTGCGAACGGGATCACCGCCGGCACGGTCATCGCGATGAC
>JAWWAN010000238.1:0-6055 GCA_033721675.1 Rhodothermales bacterium
CAGCCCGACGCCGGCGAGGTCGGGGAACGGGTAGCCGGCCCGGTCGAGCCCGTAGATCACGGCCAGCTCGGCCACCACCAGCCCGGCCGTGGCGAACCCGGCGCGGTGGCTGACGAGGTAGGCGGCCAGTAGCGGCGCCACCGGCGCCCAGAGCAGCGCCGCCCCGTGGAACCCGTTGCCGTGGAAGACCACGAGCGCCGTCAGTGCCACGTATTCGAGGACGAGGGCCAGGCCCGGCGCGCGCGACGAGCCGGTGTACTGGCGGAGGAGGGGATAGGTGAGCGCCAGGCCGCCCCCCAGCAGGAGCACGGCGCTGATGGGCGTCATCGTGCCGCGCATGCGCAGCGCCTGGAGCGCGAACAGAAACGCCGCCGCCGCCAGCAGCGCCGAGCAGATGATGAGCAGCCGCCGGCGCCGCAGCACCCCCGGAGGCGCCGCCTCCCGCACGAACGGCTCGGCGTAGGCCGCGCGCACCGCCCGGCCCAGCCGGCGGCCGGCCTCGAGGACGTTCCGTCGTAGATCGATCGATCCGAGCACACCCATCTTCCTCACAGAGCGGGCGGGGAAGGCTTTTCCGCATCCGCTTCGATTCTTCCGCACGATGGCCGGTCTGGTATGCCGGCTCCGGCCTCCGGGCCGCCGTGCAAGGACGGTGCCAGGCGTCGGCGCGCGGTCAGGCGAAGCGCGCCGCGAGGCGCTCGGCGACGTGGCGGCCCACGTTGAGCGAGGCCGTGGCGGCCGGCGACGCGGCGTTGACGACGTTGACCACGCGCGCGGTCTCGGTGATGAGGAAGTCGTCCACCATCGCGCCGTCCGGCGTGACGGCCTGCGCGCGCCCGCCGGACGGCGCGGGCTCCAGGTCGGCCCGCGTGATCTCGGGCACGAGGTGGCGGAGCGCCCGTAGGTAGTACCGCGCCGAGAGGGATTGGAGGATCTCGGAGATCCCCTTGCGCCAGTGCCGGGCGCTCAGGCGCAGGAACCCCCGGTACCGGACGGTCTCGGCCAGCTCGCGCCAGTGGACGGTGGAGAAGCGGTAGCCCTCGCGGGCGAAGGCCAGCACGGCGCTCGGCCCGCACTCCACGCGCCCGTCGATCATGCGGGTGAAGTGGACGCCCAGGAACGGGTAGGCGGGGTCCGGGACGGGATAGATGAGGTTGCGGCACAGGTGGCGGGCGTGCGGCTTCAGCTCGAAGTACTCACCCCGGAAAGGCAACACCTGCACCGCTGGCGCGTCGCCGCTCATGGCCGCGAGGCGGTCCGCGTAGAGGCCCGCGCAGGTGACCACGTAACGCGCCGTGAAGGCGCCCGCCGTGGTCTCGACGGCCACGCCGGCGGGCTCGGGCCGCACGGCGCGGACCTCGGCGCCGAGGTGGAGGGCGTGGCCGCGCTCCTGCAGGATCGCCGCCAGCCGCCCGGCCACGCCCGGGTAGTCCGCGATGCCGGCCTCGGGCACGTAGATGGCCTCCACGCCGCGCGCGTGCGGCTCCAGCTCGCGCAGCCGCTCCGGCCCGATCAGCTCGCACGCCACCCGGTTCGCCTTCCCGCGCTCGTAGATGGCGTGCAGGCGCGGCACCTCGCGCTCCTCCGCCGCCACGATCACCTTGCCGCACATCTCGTAGGCCACGCCCTCCCGCTCGCAGAACGCGACGAGCCGCCGCTTGCCCTCGCGGCAGTTCTCGGCCTTGAGCGAGCCCGGCCGGTAGTAGATGCCCGAGTGGATCACGCCCGAGTTGCGGCCCGTCTGGTGCGCCGCCACGCGGTCTTCTTTCTCGACGACGGCGAGCGAGAGATCGGGGTATGCCTCGGCGAGCTGGTAGGCCGTGGCCAGCCCCACGATCCCGGCACCGACGATGAGGACGTCGTACTGCATCCGGTTGGAGGGTTGGAAAGGTGGACGGGTGAAGGGGCATCCGGCCGCGCCGGCCTCCGAACCCTTCATCTCCGCCCTCCGGTGGTGGCGCTACGCGCTGCCGGGGAGGGCGCTCCGAAGACTACAAAACCTGCTGGCGTCCAACCTTGAACCTTCCGCCTATTTTGCCGCCGTCAGCATGATCTCGACGCGGGCGTCGCGCGGGAGGCGGGCCACCTCGAAGGCCGCGCGCGCGGGCTTGCTCTCGTCGAAGTAGGTCGTGTAGACCGCGTTCATGGCCTGGTAGTCGTTCAGGTCGGCCAGGAAGACCTGCACCTGCACGGCATCCGCCATCGTGAAGCCGGCGGCCTCGACCACGGCGCGCAGGTTGTCCAGCGCCTG
The DNA here is from genome assembly GCA_033721675.1 of Rhodothermales bacterium. Taxonomy (GTDB): domain Bacteria; phylum Bacteroidota; class Rhodothermia; order Rhodothermales; family JAWWAN01; genus JAWWAN01. The sequence continues at coordinate 2,252 of JAWWAN010000238.1, forward strand.
CCGCGTCTCGGCCTCGATGCCGCCCTCGGCGAGCTGGCCCGTGGCGGGGTCGAGGCCGAGCTGGCCGGCGCAGTAGAGGGCGTTGCCCACGCGGACGGCCTGGCTGTAGGGGCCGAGGGCGGCGGGGGCGTGCTCGGTGGCGATGATCTCGCGCATGGAGTCGGGGTCGGTCTGGAGGGTGGACGGCGCGCTCGCGGCGCAGCCGGCGAGGAGGAGCAGGGCAGGGAGGAGAAGGCGCATGGCGGAGGAGAGAGCATGCCGCATGTCGAACAAGGAATATCCCATGGCGAAGGAATGGTCTCTGCGGATAGACCGGGACGGTACATTCATCATTCGTACTTCCTCGTTCGGCACTCTGCGATCTACCATCCTCCGTCCTCAGCTTTCCGGCAGGCCGTCCCGGATGACGGTTTCCATCGCGTCGGCGAAGCGGTCCAGCTCTTCGAGCGTGGTGTAGACGCTCGGCGTCACGCGCAGCCCCTCGAACTCGGCGTGCTTGATGGGCACGACGATGATCCGGTGGCGGTCCCACAGGTGGCGGGCGAGGGCGCCCGTCTCGACGCCTTCCACCTGCACGGTTCCGATGGCGCAGGAGCGGCCGGGGGCGAGGCTCGTGTGGAGACGCACGCGGTCGTGCGCGAGCAGGCGCTCGGCCCAGTAGCGCGTCAGGTAGCGGAGGCGTTCGTCCTTGCGCTCGGCGCCCAGCCCCTGGTGGAACGTGAGCGCGTCCGCGATCGCGATGAAGTTGGCCGCCGGGTGCGTGCCGATCTCCTCGAACTTGCGGATGTCGTCGTCGAGGGTCTCGGGGGCGGCCATCATCGGCCAGAGGCCGGGGATCTTGTCGCGGCGGACGTAGAGCATGCCCGTCCCGTGCGGGGCGAAGAGCCATTTGTGGAGGCTCGTCGCGTAGTAGTCGCAGTCGAGGTCGTCGTGGGTGAAGGCGAAGTGGGCGAACGAGTGGGCGCCGTCCACGATCACCGGGATCCCGCGCGCGCGGGCCCTCTGCACGACGGCCTTGACGGGCAGGATCTGGCCGGTGATGTTGACGATGTGGCACATCAGGATGAGGCGGGTGCGGGGCGTGATGTGTGCCTCGAAGCGCCGCACGATCTCGTCGTCGTCCTCGGCGGGGATCGGGAGGGGGAACTGGACGAGGCGGATGCCGTCGCGCCGCTCACGCTGGCGGAAGGTGGTGAGCATGCGCCCGTAGTCGTGCGTGGTCGTCAGCACCTCGTCGCCGGGGTCGAGGTCGATGCCGAGCTGGCAGATCTGGAGCCCTTCGGAGGCGTTGCGCGTGACGGCGATCTCCTCGGCGTGGCACCCGAAGGCGCGGGCGAGGCGCTGGCGGACGGCCTCGCGCTGGGGTTCGAGGATCTGCCACATCGTGTAGGTGGGCGCCTCGTTGGAATAGTCGAGGTGCCGTTTCATGGCCTCCTGCACGGCAGCCGGCGCCGGGCTGACGCCGCCGTTGTTGAGGTTGACGAGGCTGCGGTCTACGGTGAAGGCTTCCTGCACGGGCCGCCAGAAGTCTTCGTCGCGGGCGAGGTCGGCGGCGGCGCCCTCGGCGTGGGCGAGCACGTCGAGCAGGCGCGGCAGGGCGTCGGGCCGCCACGCGGCGGCCACGGCGGTCGCGGCAGCGGGGCGGCCGGCGGCATGGAAGAACTGGCGGCGGGTCAGCATGGCGCGGCGGGGGCAGGAAGAGAAATATCGAACGAGGAAGTGCGAGTGATGAATGGAGGGTCCGGGTCTATCCGCGGAGGCAGGTCCTTCGATATAGCACCTTCCTTGTTCGGCGTTCTGCGGTTCGAGAAGGTACGGCATTTTTCGCTGCGTGCAAGCCGGCGCGGCAACACGGGCGGCGGAGGGGGAGTAGGGAGGGACGGATCCGCCGTTCTCAAGAAGGTGCCCCGATGCCCAGACTGCTCCCCCTCCTCGTGCTCGCCGTGTGGATGGCCGGGTGTACCGCCGCCGAGGGCCAGCGCCCGGCGGCCGAGCGCATCCGGTCCGTCACGCTAGACGCCCGCAGCGCCCCCGAGCCGCACCTGCTGGATCACCTGCGCGACCTCGGGGTGACGCACCTCACGCTCATCTCGTTCGGCTTCCAGCCCGGCTACCGCACGCCGGAGATCCGCCTGCACAACGACGCCCGCTGGTACAGCGAGAGCGACGCCGGCATCCGGGCGCTCGCCGCCGAGGCCGAGGCGCGCGGGATGCGCCTCATCCTCAAGCCCCACGTGTGGGTGGGCGGCTACAGCGCGGGCGGCCAGGAACGCCATGCCATCGGGTTCGCCACCGAAGAAGCGTGGCAGGCATGGGAGCAGCAGTACCACACCTTCCTGATGCACTACGCCCGCCTCGCCGCCGAGGTGGACGCCGCCCTCCTCGTGGTGGGCACCGAGCTGGCGAATGTGGCGAAGACGCGCGAGCCGTTCTGGCGCCGCCTCATCGCCGACGTCCGCGCCGTCTACGATGGGCCGCTCACCTACGCCGCCAACTGGTGGGAAGAATACGAGGACGTCCCCTTCTGGGACGCGCTGGACTACGTGGGCGTGCAGGCGTACTTCGAGCTCAGCGACGCGCCCGAGCCGTCGGCGCAGCAGCTCCGGGCGGGGTGGCAGCCCCATGTGGAGGCCCTCCGCCGCCTCGCCGACCGCACCGGCCGCCCCATCCTGTTCACCGAGATCGGCTACCGGAACGTCGGCTACGCCGCCGCAGAGCCGTGGCGCTGGCCGAGCCGGGACGAGCCGGGCGAACCGGACGACGCCCTGCAGGCCCGCCTCTACGACGTCTTCTTCGAGACCCTCTGGCACGAGCCCTGGTTCGCCGGCGCCATCCTCTGGAAGTGGCACCCGGAGGCCGATCGCCAGGGCCGCCGCGGCACGCGCCTCGACTTCTCGCCGCAGGGCCGCCCCGCCGAGACGGTCATCGCCCGCTGGTTCGCAGGAGCAACGCGGTGAGGGAGGGGGGAGGTAGGTAAGATTTTCTGCTCTCTATCCCCGTACCTTCATACCCCCGCACCCTCGTACCTCCACACCCCATCCCGCCATGTCGCTCGAAGCCAACCGCCACATCGTCCGCCGCCTCGTCGAAGAAGCGTACAACCAGGGGCAGATGGCCGCCGCCGGCGAGCTGCTGGCGCCGGGGTTCGTCGGGCACAGCCCGGTGGGCGAGACGTTTGGGCGGGAAGAGTGGAAGCAGGGCGTGCTGATGCTCCGCACGACGTTCCCGGACTACCGCCTCACCATCGACGACCTCATCGCCGAAGGGGACCGCGTGGTCTGGCGCTGGACGATGCACGGCACCGATCGGGGCGGCCTCGCCGGCCGGCCGCCCACGGGCCGCACGGCCACGATGTACGGCATCAACATCGAACGCATCGAGGACGGCCAGATCGTCGAGTCGTGGACGGCGTCGGACCACACGCCCATGCTCCAGGCCCTCGGCATCCTGGGCGAGTGAGGACGGATCGGCGGAGGGGGAGAACCGGCGTCCGCCGTCCGTCGTTCGCCGTGCGTTCGCAGCCAATCGGAAGTTCGTGGAGGGAGAGGGACGACGTATGCAGATGGGTAGAATGAGGAAGGGGCCGGCGCTGGTACTGGGCGTACTCGGCCTGCTGGTGTGGGCCGGGTGCGACTCCGGCGTCTCGGTAGAGGATCCGGAGCCGCGCACCGGACGCGGCGCCACGCTCTCGGCCGTGCAGCAGACCGAGTGGTCCGCCGCCCGCCTGAACGACATGTTTCGCGCCAGCGGCATCCCGGCCGTGGCCCGCTACGGCCTGAGGGTCCACACGGTCGTCTACGAGAC
>JAWWAN010000239.1:0-6033 GCA_033721675.1 Rhodothermales bacterium
CTCGTTTTGGAGACGATCCTGCTCGTGAACCAGGCCGGCACCGAGGTGGGGGAGATGCTGGGCGTGGGCAGCGCCGTGCTGCACGCCGTCGAGGGGCTGCTGCTGACGATCTTCATCAGCATCGGCATCAGCGTGATGGGTGCGGCGCTCCTGATCGTGTTGCTGCACCGGCGGCTCGTGCCGGATTACTTGCAGAGCTCGATCGCGCTCATGATCGTCGTCAGCACGTTCGCGCTCTCGAACGTCTTGCAGGAGGAGAGTGGGCTGCTGGAGGTGACGCTCATGGGCATCATCATGGCGAACCAGAAGTACGTGCCGCTCCGCCGCATCACGGAGTTCAAGGAGAACCTGCAGGTGCTGCTCATCTCCAGCCTGTTCGTCCTCCTCAGCGCCCGCCTCGACCTGAGCGCGCTCGACTACATCGACACGCGGGCGCTGATCTTCCTCGGCGTGCTCATCTTCGTGATCCGCCCCGTGGCCGTCGCCGTCTCGTCGCTGGGGACGACGCTGAAGTGGCAGGAGCAGGCGTTCCTGGCGTGGCTGGCCCCGCGCGGCATCGTGGCCGCCGCCGTCGCCGCGCTCTTCGCCTTCCGCCTCGAACCGATCTACCCGAACGAGATCGGCGCGCTCGTGCCGCTCGTCTTCCTCGTCATCGTCGGCACGGTGGCCGTCTACGGGCTGACGATCTCGCCGATTGCGCGCTACCTCGGCCTGGCGCATCCGAACCCGCAGGGCGTGCTCATCCTCGGGGCGCACACGTGGGCGCAGCGCATCGGCGAGGCCGTCAAGGAGCTGGGCTTCAAGGTGCAGCTCATCGACGCGAACGTGAAGAACATCGAGCAGGCGCGCCGCAAGGGGCTTGCCGCGAACACGGCGAACGCCCTCTCAGAATCCATCATCGACGACCTCGACCTCGGCGGCGTCGGGCGCTTCCTGGCGCTGACCCCCAACGACGAGGTCAACTCGCTCGCCGCGCTCCACTTCACCGAGGTCTTCGAGAGCACCGAGGTGTTCCAGCTCGCCGCCCGCCCCGAGAGCCGGACGGAGCGCGCCGACGAGCTGGCGCAGCACCTGCGCGGCCGGCCCCTCTTCGGCGAGAGCACCACGTTCACCACCTTCAGCGACCTCTTCAACAGCGGCGGCGAGGTGGCCACGTTCGAGCTGACGGACGAGCTCACCTACGAGGCGCTCCGGGCGCGCTACGACGACGAGGTGGTGCTGCTGTTCGTGCGGCGCGGTACCGACCTGCTCGTGCATTCCGAAGAAGGGCAGCTCACGCCGCAGCAGGGCGACACCGTGATCGTCTTCCTGCCCCCGCGCATCCGGAGGCAGGCGCGCATCGACGAGGCCTCGTTCGAGAAGCTGGTGGCCCGCGCCGTCGTGATCGACCTGGCCGAGCGGCAGGGCTTCGACGACATCGCGGCCGAGGCCGCCGCCCTCGTGGCCCGCCAGCTCCCCATCACCGCAGACCGCCTGGCGCGGGGCTTCCTCGAAGGCGTCCGCTACGGCGCCGTGACCATCACGCGCGGCATCGCGCTGCCCCACTACCGCGTCTCCGGCCTCGACGCGCCCGAGCTGGTGATGGTGCGGTGCCCGGACGGCGTACTCATCGCGCCGGACGAGGAGGCGGGCGAGCCCGTGGGGCCCGTCGCCGCCATCTTCTTCCTCGTCAGCCCCGAGGAGAACCCCGGCCAGCACCTGCGCACCCTCGCCAACCTCGCCAGCCGCATCGACAAGGACGACTTCATGGAGCGCTGGCTGGGCGCCGAGGACGAGCAGCGGCTCAAGGAGACCCTGCTCAACCCCGAGCGCTACATGTCGCTGGCCGTCGAGGAAGGCACGCCGACGAACCCGTTCGTCGGGCGCGCCGTGGCGGACCTCGACCTGCCGGCCGACAGCACCGTGGCCCTCGTGCGGGGCAACGGCAAGCTCTTCGTGCCCGGCAACCAGACCGTGCTGAGCGCCGGCGACCGCCTCACGATTGTGGGGAATGCCGCAGACATCCGGCAGATGCGCACCCGGTACGGGTCGGCGCTCAGCGAGGCGAACGGCGCCTCCTGAATCCCCTTGAATGCAGTCTGACGAGAAACCCTTGCCTGACCCCGCTGCTCCGAAACGACTCAAGAAGAACCTGACGCTGTTCGACGTCTACGCGATCAGCACGGGCGCGATGTTCTCGTCCGGCTTCTTCCTCCTGCCCGGCCTGGCGACGGCCAAGGCCGGGCCGGCCACCGTCCTCGCCTACTTCCTGGCGGGCGTGCTCATCCTGCCCGCCATGTTCAGCGCGGCCGAGCTGAGCACGGCGATGCCGCGGGCCGGCGGCGCGTACTACTTCCTCGACCGCAGCCTCGGCCCCCTCGCGGGCACGGTCGGCGGGTTGGGGACGTGGCTCGCGCTCGTGCTCAAGAGCGCGTTCGCGCTCGTGGGCATGGGCGCGTATCTGGTGCTGTTCCTGGACGTGCCCATCGTGCCGCTGGCCGTGGCGCTGACGGTGGCCTTCGCGGCCCTCAACGTGGTCGGGGCGAAGGAGACGAGCGGGCTGCAGCGGCTGCTCGTGGCCGTCCTCGTCGGCGTGCTGGTGTTCTTCATCGTGCAGGGCCTGGTGGCCGTCGCGGGGCTGGGCGGCGCGGAGCTGGAGCGGCAGTTCACCCCGTTCCTCCCGTTCGGGACCAAGGGGCTGCTCTCGACGATCGGTCTCGTGTTCGTCTCCTACGCCGGGCTGACCAAGGTGGCGAGCGTGGCCGAGGAGGTGCAGAACCCGGACCGCAACCTCCCGCTCGGCATGTTCCTCTCGCTCGCCACCGCCACGTTCATCTACTGCGTCGGCGTGTTCATCATGATCGCCGTGCTGGAGCCGAGCGAGCTGCGGAGCGACCTCACGCCGGTGGCGACGGCGGCGGAGAGCTTCTTCAGCTGGCTCCCCGAGCCCTTCGGCCTCCTGCTCATCGTGGCGGCGGCCATCGCGGCGTTCGCCTCGACCGGCAACGCGGGCATCCTCTCGGCCTCGCGCTACCCCCTCGCGATGGCGCGCGACCACCTCGTCACGCGCCGGCTCGCGGCCATCGGGCGGTTCGGGACGCCGGTCCCGGCCGTCCTCGTCACGGCCGGCCTGATGGTGCTCGTGATCGTCGCGCTCGACGTCGAGGGGATCGCCAAGCTGGCGAGCGCCTTCCAGCTCATCCTGTTCGGGTTCCTGAACGTGGCCGTCATCGTGATGCGGGAGAGCCGGATCCCGGGCTACGTGCCGGGCTATCGGAGCCCGCTCTACCCGTGGATGCAGATCGCCGGCGTCATCACGCCCATCTTCCTCATCGCCGAGCTGGGGCTGCTGGCCATCATCCTCTCCCTCGGGATGGTGCTCGGCGGCGTGGCGTGGTACATCTACTACGTCCGGCCCAAGCCCGAGGTGGTGCGCGAGGGCGCGATCTACCACCTCTTCGCCCGCCTGGGCCAGTACCGGTACGAGGGGCTGGACAGCGAGCTGCGCACGATCCTCAAGGAGAAGGGCCTGAGCGACGAGACGCCGTTCGAGCACCTCGTCACGCACGCCCACGTCCTCGACGTGGCCGAGCCCACGCCCTTCGACAAGGTCGCCCGGCAGGCCTCGGCCGAGCTGGCCCGGCGCGTGCACGTCCCGGTGGAGCGGCTGGCCGAGACGTTTCTGCACGGCTCGCACTACGGCGCCACGCCCGTCTCCAAGGGCGCCGCGCTGCCGCACCAGCGGCTCGCCAACCTGGACCAGCCCCACCTCGTGATGGTCCGCCACCGGCCTGGCCTCCGGATTCGGCTCGACCCGGAGGACGCCGCGCTGTACGACCCCGACGAGCGCGTCCACGCCATCTTCTTCCTCGTCAGTCCCGAAGACAACCCGGGTCGCCACCTGCGCATCCTCGCCAACATCGCCAGCCGGATCGACGAGGCGGAGTTCCTGAAGCAGTGGCTGAATGCGGAAGACGAGCAGGAGCTGAAGGAAGCCCTGCTTCGCCACGACCGCTACCTCTCGCTCGTCCTCTCGCCCGATGACGCCACGGCCGAGTTCGTCGGCCGCGCCCTCAAAGACCTGCGCCTGCCGCCGGGCAACCTGATCGCGCTCATCCACCGGGACGGCCAGATCATCGTGCCGGGTGGGAGCACCCGCCTCGAAGCCGGGGACCGGATCACCATCATCGGCGAGCCCGAGGGCATCCAGCGGATCTACGAACGCTACCGCGTCTCATAGCTCCCGGACGACGGAGGGCAGGCGGGGAGCTTCCACCCCTGTCCAGTCCCCTCGGCGGAGCCTGTGCCGAACGCAGCCAAAATGCTCGGGACAGGCCTCATCACGGAGGGGGACCTGGTTCGGAAGCACCGCAGCGTATCCATCCCGTCCCTCCCCATGCAAAGGGGAGGACAGGAGGGGTAAACGAGGGATGACGCGGCGGCCGGAAGGAGCGACGCGGCGGGTCTACCTCCCCGGTCCCGTTCCCTCGGCTCCGCTGGGGACGAGCCTTATCATGGAGAGGGACGTGTTCGATGGACGCGACGCTAACTCACCGGGCCCCTCCCCATGCAAAGGGGAGGACAGGAGGGGTAAACGAGGGATGGAACACACGCCCGCGTATTCAGCCTTGGGCGCCGTCCCCGAAGAGGGCGACGAACTCCTGGCGTTGCTGCGCGTCTCCCAGCATCAGGAGCTCGGTGCCGGGGGTGAGCCGGGTCTCGGCAGTCAGGTGGGTGAGGACCTCGCTGTCGCGTTGCAGGGCTATCACGGTGAGCCCGGTGCGCGCGCCGATCTCCGTCTCGGCCAGGGTCTTTCCCCGAAGCCGGCGGGGGAGCGGGACGGAGAACAGGTTGACCCCTTCGCCCAGCACGAGGAGCTCCTTGCCCTTGAGGATCGAAAAGACCGCCTCGGCCCCCAGCGAGGCGTAGCTGAGCACGAAGTCGGCGCCGGCGCGGTGGATGGCCTCGATGTTGCGCTCGTGCGTGATGCGGCTGACGATGCGCAGCTCCGGGTTCAGCTTGCGGCAGTAGGAGGCGAGGTAGACGTTCATCGCGTCGTCGTTGGTGGTCAGCACTACGGAGGGCGCCTCCAGGACGCCGGCCTCCTTCAGCAGGTCATAGTCGGCGGCATCCCCGGCGAAGACGCGGTCGCAGACCGGCTTGAGCCGCCGGCACAGCGCCGCCTCGCGCTCGACGAGGTGCACGGGGATCTCGCGGCGCCGCAGGGCCCGTGCCGCCGCCGCCCCGACCCGCCCGCCGCCGATGACCAGGACGGGGTTCGGGTTGACGTCGTAGATGAACAGCAGCTCGTCGAGGGCGCTCAGCTGCGCCTCCGTTCCGATGACCACCAGCACGCTGGAGTCGGTCAGCGGCACGTCCGGCCGGGCCGGGAGCAGCCGGCCGCGCTCCCAGATGCCGATGATGCTCACGCCCGAGATCTGGCGCAGGCGCGTCTCCCGGACGGTCTTCCCGGCCAGCGGCGTGCGGTGCACGGGCAGTTCGGCGATGAGGAGGTCTTTGTACTGGCCGATGGCGTGCAGCTGCGCGTGCTGGGCATTGACCCGGTTGGCCAGCTGGTCGCCCAGCCACTGCTTCAGCGGCAGCACGTGGGTGGCGCCGCTGAGCTCCAGCACGTCCACGGAGTCCTCGTGGTTGGCGATGGCCACCACCGGCCCGGCCATGGCCACCTCGCGCACGGTCAGGATGATGTTGGTGTTGACCGTGTCCTCGCGGTTGGCCAGCACCATCCGGGCCCGGTCCAGGCGGAGCGCCTCGTAGGTGGCCTTGCTATCGACCTCGCCCGCGATCACCGAGATGCCGTCCAGGTACCGGTTCGCGGCCTCGCCCGGGTCTTCTTCGAGGACGAAGTACGGGATGCGTTCCTGCTCCAGGCGCCGGATGAGGCCCGGGGCGATGGAGTCGTAGGCGCAGAGGATGACGTGGCCCTCCGTGCCCGGGGGCACCCTCCGGGGCGCGCGCATCCGGATCTGCGTCTCCAGCCAGGGGGCATAAAAAAAACGGATGAAGGCGAACGGCAGCACGATCAACAGCAGC
>JAWWAN010000240.1:0-6020 GCA_033721675.1 Rhodothermales bacterium
GCCTCGACGGCGGCACCGCCCACTGCCTGACGACCGCAGACGGCCTCCCCGGCGCGGCCGTGTGGGCCCTCGCCGCCGCGCCCGACTCGGCCCTCTGGATCGGGACTGAGGGTGGCCTCGCGCGCTTCGATGCCGGAGCCCTCACCGTGCCGGAGGCGACGAAGCTGCCCCCGCCAGGCACCGGGAACGCGGGCATCAATGCCCTCGTGGTGGACCAGAGGGACGCCCTCTGGGCCGGCACCCGCGACGGCCTCTACCGCCTCGCCGGCGGCCACGCGACGCACTACACGAAAGCGAACGGACTGCCGGGCCCCGACGTCTGGGCGCTCCACCAGGACCGGGAAGGAAACCTGTGGATCGGGACCAATGGCGGCGGGATCGCCAAGTTTCCCCACGAACCCTTCGCGCTCTTCGACACCCGCGCCGGCCTCTCCGACGACAACGTCTGGTCCGTGCTCGACGACGAGCAGGGCCATTTCTGGGTGGGCACCTCGAACGGCCTCACCCGGCTCGCGGGCTCCTCCGCTCGCCAGTACACGACTGCCGATGGCCTTCCCGGCCGCTCCGTCTACGACGCGGCCGTGGATACCCAGGGGACGCTCTGGGTAGCCACCGACGGCGGGCTCGCCCGGTTCGACGGCCGCCGCTTCGAGACCGCCGAACCGGGCCTCGGAGGGATCGTCTGGCTGCTCCACGCCGACACGCGCGGCGGGCTGTGGATCGGCACCTCCACCCATGGGCTCTACTACCACGCCGAGGGCCGCACCGAACGCTATACCCGGGCCGATGGCCTCCCGAGCGACGAGATCCTCGACCTCCATGAGGACCCCCACGGCACCCTCTGGGTGGGCACCAACGGGGGGCTGGCACGCTTCGAGGGGCGGCAGGCCCATCGCCCCGCCTTCGCGGCGGACCCCGCCTGGGGCACCGACGCGATCAGCGGCATCGTAACCGATGCGGAAGGCGGGCTCTGGGTGAGCACCTACGAGAACGGCGTGCGCTACGCTCCACCGCGCCGTGACGGGGCTCCAGGGGCGCTACCGGCTGGAGATGGGCTCCGCTTCGAGCCCCTCACGACCGAGCACGGGCTCAGCGACGACCACGTGATGTCGATCCTCTTCGACGAGCAGGGCAGCCTCTGGATCTGCACCAACCAGGGGCTGGACCGCCTAAGCCCGGCAGCGTGGGGGACCGGGCCGGGGCCGCACGCGATCACCCACTACGGCGTCGAGGCAGGCTTCCTGGGGCACGAATGCAACGGCGGCGCCGCCCACCGCGACGGCACCGGCGCCCTCTGGTTCGGCACCGTGAACGGGGCCGTACGCTACCGCCCCGAACCGCCCTCCGCACCCACCCTCCCGGTGGCGGCCCGCCTGCTCGGGCTGCGCCTGTTCTTCGACGACGGCGACGTGGGCCGCTTCGCCGACGACGTCGACCCGGCCACCCGCCTGCCGCACGGCCTGACGCTGCCCCATGACCAGAACCACGTCACGTTCGACTTCCAGGCCGTGACGCTCACCGCGCCGGAGGCGGTACGCTACCAGTACCTTCTCCACGGGCTCGACGCCCAGTGGTCGCCGCCCCAGGTGGAGACGCACGCCACCTACGCCAACCTGCCGCCCGGCCGGTACACGTTCCTGGTCCGCGCCGTCACCGCCGGCAGCGCACCGGGCCTCACTGCCGCGCCGCCGGCACGCCTCTCGTTCCGCATCCAGCCGCCGGTCTGGCAGCGCGTCTGGTTCTACGGCCTGGTCGCCTTCGGCCTCCTGCTGGCCTTCGCCGGCTTCGTGCGCCTGCGCGAGCGCCGCCTGCGGCATCATCAGCGCCACCTGGAGGCCCTCGTCCGCCGCAAGACCCACGCGCTCGAACGCGAGAAGGAAAAGATCGCCGGCATCAACGCGCAGCTCTCGCGGCAGAACGGCGAGCTGGAGCGGCTCTCCCTGGTGGTGCGTGAGACCGACAACGCCGTCCTCCTCCTCGACGCCGACGGGCACATCGAGTGGGTCAACGACGCCTTCACGCGGAAGTCCGGATATACGCTCGACGCGCTCCGCGAGGAGCGCGGCTCGACGCTGGTAGAGGTGTCTGCCCACCCGGACATCGAGGCCGCGCTCCACACGGCGAAGGCGCGGCGGCAGCCCGTCCGCTACGAAGCCCGCAGCGAGACCAAGGACGGGCAGGAACGCTGGTTCTCCTCCACGCTGACGCCGATCTGGAGCCCGGACGGCACCGTGGAGAAGTTCGCCGTGATCGACACGGACATCACCGAGCGCAAGGCGCTGGAGACCGACCTGATCCGCGCCCGCGAGGCGGCCCTGGAGGCGTCGCGTGCCAAGAGTGCCTTCCTGGCGAACATGAGCCACGAGATCCGCACCCCGATGAACGGCGTCATCGGCATGACGAGCCTCCTGCTGGATACGCCCCTCACCGACGAGCAGCGCGACCTCACCGAGATCCTCCGGACTTCCGGCGAGACCCTGCTGCGGGTCATCAACGACATCCTCGACTTCTCCAAGATCGAGGCCGGCAAGCTGGAGCTGGAAGAAGCCCCGTTCGACGTGCGGGCGTGCGTCGAGTCGGCGCTGGACATCGTCGCGCCGCTGGCCGCCGAGAAGCGCCTGGAGCTGGCCTACCTGATCGACGACGCCGTGCCGCAGGCCCTCGTCGGAGACCCGACGCGGCTGCGCCAGGTGCTCATCAACCTGCTCTCGAACGCCGTCAAGTTCACCGCCGAGGGCGAGGTGGTGGTGCGCGTACGGACGGTCGGTTCCGGCGACGCCCCGGTGACGCTGCACGTGGCCGTGGAAGATACCGGGGCCGGCATCGCGCCCGGCGCCCTCGCCCGCCTCTTCGAGCCGTTCACGCAGGCCGACGCCTCCACGACGCGGCACCACGGCGGGACGGGCCTGGGCCTGGCGATCTGCCGCCGCCTGGCCGAGCTGATGGGCGGGCGGATCTGGGCCGAGAGCGAGGAAGGCGCCGGATCCACGTTCCACGTCGAGATCATGGCTCCCGCCGCAGACGAAGCGGAGGAGGCAGCGCCGGACCTCCGCGTGCTGGAGCGCCGCCGCATCCTCATCGTGGACGCCAATGCCACGAGCCGGGCCATCCAGCGCCACCACCTCGAACGATGGGGGCTGCGCTGCGCGGAGGCCAGCAGCTATGCCGAGGCGCTGGCGCAGTGCCGCGCGGCCAGGGAAGCGCCGCCCTTCGATGCCGTCCTGATCGACGCGCACCTGCCGGCGCCCGCCCCGGAGGCCCCGCCCGAAGCCGCCCCGCCCGGCGGGCTCGTGCTGGCCCGGGCCCTCGCTGCGCGCCTCGCCCCCGCACCCCGCTTCCTGCTCATGTGCACCCTCAGCGACGACCGCCGCGCCCTCCGGAAGCAGGCCGAGGCGCTGGGGACCGCCACGCTGCTGACCAAGCCGGTCAAGCCCGTCCGGCTCCGCCGCGCCCTGCTCGACGCCTTCGCGCCCGTTCCGGCCGCCGAAGCCCGCCCGCCCGGTGCGGCGGCCCCGCGCCCGCCGGCCGCGCCGAGCCGGGCCGCCTCCACAGATCAAACCCCTTCTCCCCCGCGCCGCGTGCTGGTGGTGGAAGACAACCCGATCAACCAGCTCGTGGCGCTCCGGCTGCTGGAGCGGCTCGGGTACCCCGCCGAGGCGGTCTGCAGCGGACGCGAGGCCCTCAACGCCCTCGCCGACGCGACGCCCGAGGCCCGCTACGGGATCGTGCTGATGGATATGCAGATGCCCGAGATGGACGGCCTCGAAACCACCCGGCGCATCCGGCGCCACCTCCCCGACGAGCAACAGCCCTTCATCGTCGCGCTCACGGCGAACGCCCTCGACGGCGACCGGGAGCGGTGCCTGGAAGCCGGCATGGACGACTACCTCACCAAGCCCATCCACCACGACGCCCTGGCCCGCACGCTGGCAGGGTTCGCCGCGCCGGCCCCGGCCGCCGGCCTCGCCTGACCGGCCTCCCCAATTCGGCGTGAAACCGGGCGGCGGCGGCGCACGAAGCGGGCCGCCACCGGAACCCCCGCTCCGGATCGTGCTTGAACAAGATCGTAACAGGTTCTTCGCCCTGATTTACACTGTTCAGGCTCATGCTGGGTACCGTCGGGCAACTGCTCATCCTGCTGGCTTTCGTGGCGACCGGCCTGGCCGGCTTCGCCTTCTTCCGCGCCGCGCGCGACGCCGGCCGCCTCACCACAGACCCCGTGGACTGGGCGCGCATCGGGCGGCTGGCGTGGATCGCGATGACGGCCGCCGCCGTCCTGGCGTGGGGCATCCTGGTGTATCTCATCGCCACGCACCAGTTTCAGTACGCCTACGTCTACCAGCAGTCCTCGCGCGACCTGCCGGTCTATTATCTCTTCTCGGCGTCGTGGGCGGGCCAGGAAGGCTCGTTCCTGCTGTGGATCCTGCTGACGGCCTTCGTCGGCCTCTCGCTCATCAAGTGGGCGGACCGCGACTACCGGGCGCCGGTGATGGCCGTGGTGGCCTTCTGCCAGTTCTTCCTCTGGTCGATGATCGTCGGCCTCCAGTTCGGCGGGCTCAAGATCGGCGCCTCGCCCTTTGCCTCGCTCGCCGAGGCCTTCCCCGAAGCCCCCATCTTCCAGGCCAACCCGGACTTCGTGCCGGCCGACGGGACGGGCCTCAACGATCTGTTGCAGAACTACTGGATGGTGATCCATCCCCCGACGCTCTTCGTCGGCTTCTCGACGATGATCGTGCCCTTCGCCTTCGCGATCGCCGCGCTCTGGAAGCGGCGCTATACGGAGTGGGTGCGGCCGGCCCTCCCGTGGACCCTCTTCTCCGTGATGATCCTCGGCGTGGGCATCGCGATGGGCGGCTACTGGGCCTACGAGACGCTCTCCTTCGGCGGCTACTGGGCGTGGGACCCCGTCGAGAACTCGTCGTTCGTGCCGTGGCTCATCGGCGTGGCGGCCATCCACATGATGCTCATCCAGAAGAAGAGCGGGCACGGCCACAAGGCGGCGCTGTTTCTCAACATCCTCGCCTACATGCTCGTCATCTACTCGACGTTCCTGACGCGGAGCGGGATTCTGGGCGACATTTCGGTACACTCGTTCGTGGACCTCGGGCTCTACAACCAGCTCTTGCTGTGGATCCTGGCGATGGGCGTGCTCGGCTTCGGCCTTTTCGCCGTGCGCTACCGCGCCCTGCCGACGCCGACGAAAGAGCCCTACTGGCTCTCGCGCGAGATGATGATCTTCGCCGGGGCCATGCTGCTGTGCGCCATCGGGGCCGTCGTGCTCCTGGGCACGAGCGCGCCCATCTTCGGCCGCGTCTTCCGGGACAACCCCGCCAGCGTGCCGATCGCGTTCTACAACAAGTGGAGCCTGCCGCTGACCATCGGCTTCGTCTTCCTGGCGGGGCTGGGGCAGGTCTTCTGGTGGAATAAGATGAGCGTCGAGAACGTGAACCGGGTGCTCATCAAGCCGATGGCGCTGGCGGTGGCGAGCACGCTGGCGGTGCTCGTGCTGACGCCCTTCGTGGAGCTCTCCGTGCAGCCGGAGGTGGCCGCGCCCGTGGCGCAGGCGGCCGGTCTGGGCGGGCTGAGCGGCTTCTGGGGCAGCTACGGCGCCGGGCTGCTGCTCCTGCTGTTGCTCTTCGTGGCCTTCTTCGCCTTCTACGGCAACGGCCTCGTGCTCTGGCGGATCGCGCGCGGCAACCCCAAGATGGCCGGCGGCGCGCTCGCCCACGTCGGCCTCGCCCTCACCATCCTCGGCATCATCTCCTCGGGCGCCTTCAGCGATGCCCTCACGGATGCCGCGCCCGCCGAGGAGCGCGAGAACTTCGTCCTCGAACGCGGCGAGCCGCGCACCGTCGAGGGCTACCGCATCGAGTACACCGGCGCCGTGCCGGCCGAGCGCGGGCGCACGCGCTACGTGTTGCACTTCACCGACCCCGCCGGGCGTGACTTCACCGTGCGGCCCGTAGTCTACAAGAGCAACAAGGACCAGTGGATCCAGCACCCGGAGGTGAAGGTCTTCC
>JAWWAN010000241.1:0-6017 GCA_033721675.1 Rhodothermales bacterium
AGACCGGCGCCAATCATCACGCTCGGGTTCGACGTATTCGTGCAGCTCGTGATGGCCGCGATGACGACGTCGCCGTGCTTGAGGTCGAGCGTGCGGCCTTCGTCGTCCTCGTAGCGGCCCGTGTTGCCGAGCGCGTCTTCGTCCTTGCCGAAGCCTTTGGGGCCTGCGGGCGCGGTGAACGCGTCGCGGAACGCGCCACCCAGCGCGGGCACCTGGATGCGGTCCTGCGGGCGCTTCGGGCCGGCCACGCTGGGCACCACGTCCCCCAGGTCGAGCTCGAGGACGTCGAGGTACTCGGGGTCGGCCATGTCGTCCGTGCGGAAGAGGCCCTGCTCCTTGGTGTAGCGCTCGACGAGCTGGACCTGCTCCTCGCTCCGCCCCGTCCGCCGCATGTAGCCGAGCGTCTTCTCGTCGATCGGGAAGAAGCCCATCGTGGCGCCGTACTCCGGAGCCATGTTCGAGATCGTGGCGCGGTCCGGCACGGTCATCGTGTTGAGGCCCGGCCCGAAGAACTCGACGAACCGGCCGACGACGCCGTACTCGCGCAGGATCTGCGTGACGGTCAGCACGAGGTCCGTGGCGGTCGCCCCTTCGGCCATCTCGCCGGTGAGGCGGAAGCCGACGACCTCGGGCATGAGCATGTAGATGGGCTGGCCGAGCATGACGGCCTCGGCCTCGATGCCGCCCACGCCCCAGCCGAGCACGCCGAGCCCGTTGATCATCGTCGTGTGGCTGTCCGTCCCGACGAGCGAGTCCGGGTAGGCCACTTCCAGACCGTTCTCGGGGCGCGTCCAGACGCCGCGCGCGACGTATTCGAGGTTGACCTGGTGGCAGATGCCGCTGGCCGGCGGCACGACCGAGAAGTTCTCGAACGCCTGCTGCCCCCACCGCAGAAACTCGTACCGCTCCCGGTTGCGCTTGAACTCGATCTCGGAGTTGAGCTGGAGCGCCTCGGGGATGCCGAAGTGGTCCACCTGTACCGAGTGGTCGATGATGAGGTGGACGGGCACCTTGGGGTTGATGGCGTCCGGATTCCCGCCCAGCCGCCCCATCGCCGAGCGGAGCGCCGCCAGATCGACGACGGCCGGCACGCCGGTGAAGTCCTGCAGGAGCACCCGCGCAGGCATGAACGGGATCTCCTCGCGCGCCGGGCTTTTGGGGTCGTAGGAGGCGAGGCGCTCAACGTCCTCCTCGGTCACGGCGAACCCGTCGCACTCGCGTAGCAGGGCTTCGAGCAGCACGCGGATCGAGAACGGCAGGCGGCCGATGTCGTGGCCCTGCTTCTCCAACGTGTCCAGCCGGTACAGATAGGCGGCGCCGGAGCCGGTCTCGAAGGTATCGCGGGCGCCGAGGAGGTCTTTCTTGCGGGCGGGGGCTCCGTTGCTCATGTCGGTTCTATCAGGTAGGAGGGTGAGATCGGGCGAGAAGCCCTGGGGCGGGGCTCCGTCATGCAAAACGACCGGCGCGTGACGACGGACGACCCCGGCCGCGAGGCCGCCGCGCAGTCGTCGTTCGTCCATCGTCGGTCGTCAGACAAAAGATACCGGGCAGCCCGCGCATTTGTTCGTATGGCCGGGCGCTGGACGGGCGGGCGAGGTGAAAACGAAGTGAAAGGGTTCGGGGCGCTGCCGGCCGGCCCGGCGGCTCGTTATCTTGGAGGAACCGGCGGCCGAAACGGCTCGTTTAGCCGGCACTTTCGATGGGGCTATAGCTCAGTTGGTAGAGCGCCTGAATCGCACTCAGGAGGTCAGCGGTTCGAATCCGCTTAGCTCCACGCCAAAGAAATGCCTCGAAACACGCCGGCAACGGTGGTTTCGAGGCTTTTTCTTTTGGTGCGCCGGCCCCGGCCTGGTGGCCCGACCGCAGGATCCGGCTATCGTAGGAAGCGCGGGCCCGCAGCCGGAACGCCGGCCCGAGGGCTGCCGGCATTCCGGAGGGCCGGTCTGCTAGTGGTCGCCGTGCATGTCGGCGCCGGGCACGTCGAAGAACGTGACGCGGCCGGTCTCGACGTCGTGCATGGCGCCGACGACCATCAGCTCGCCGTCTTCGACGAGGCCGGCCATCACCGGGCTGCGATCCAGGATGTTCTGGACGGTCATCTCCACGTTCATATGGGCCACGGCGTCGACGAAGTCCTTGTTGCTCGAGTCTCGCGGGCCTTCGATCTCATCAGAGACGGCGTAGACGGCCGGCGCGAGGTTGCTGAGCGTGTGCGTCAGGTTGCCCATCTCCACGTGGTCACACGCTCCCTTGACGGCCCCGCACGAGGTGTGGCCGAGCACGACGATGACCTTCGAGCCGGCCACCGCCGTGGCAAACTCCATGCTGCCCAGGATGTCCGTGTTGACGAAGTTGCCCGCGATGCGGGGTGCGAAGAGATCCCCGATGCCTTGGTCGAAGACCAGCTCCGGCGGCACGCGCGAGTCGATGCAGCCCAGCACGACGGCGAACGGGTACTGCCCGCCGGCAGTCTGCGCGACCTGCGCCATCAGATCGCGTTCGAGCATTGCGCCGTTCACGAAGCGCTCGTTGCCCTCCTTCAGCATCTGCAATGCCTCGGCGGGGGTCAGGGCCGCCTGCGTGGTCTGGGTCTGCGTCATCGTCTGCTGGGCGGAGGCCGGCGCGGCAAGTAGGATCGCCACGGCCAGCATGGCGGGGAATGGGCGAACGAAGCGGATTAGCGGATTCATGGGGTGGTCCCGGTAGGTTGGCGGTGCGGTGGACGAGAACTCCCGGCCCCGGCCCGGCATCGGGCACGGACAGGACCGGACGACGACGTTCGCCGCGAGGGACTGGCGAGCGCGACTGGCTACAGACTGCCCGGCGAGCGCGTCGAGGCGCGGTCAGCATCCTGCCGCAGGACGGGCACCGGTAGAGGGTGCCCCACACGGTCGCGGAGACGCCGCCGCAGCGCCGGTCCGAACAGGACCCGTACGGCCAGAAGGAGTGTCAACAGAGCGAGCAGGATATATTGAGCAAGAAATTCCATGGTACACCCTCACGTAAGTTTGTAACTCTCCCGATTCACGCTGCGTCTGCGGCCGAGTGCACCGGGCCGCGTCGCTCCGCCGTATGGGCCGGCTGATCCGCCGCACGCCCCGGGACCCCGTGCAGCGTGGGGCGGGAAGCGTGGGGGGCGAGCTCGGCAGACGGTGCGCGGTTGGCGGCCCGGTTCGTCCACACGAGCACGGCCACAAGCAGCGAACAGAAGAACACGAATAGCAGGACGTCGAGGAAACCAGTCATGGTATGAGCGTCTTTCGAAGTTTGTGAGCACATTCGGGTCAGAGCCGGCTCTACTGCGCACCAGCTCACCCTGCGAATCCGCGTGCCGCCCGGGTTGAGACCGGCGCGCGTGGTCTTCTCCCCGTACCGGTATTTCCCTCCTGGGCAGCGCTGTGGAGGCTGCCCATCCTCGCCTCGCGTGCAACGCACGTCTTCCCTGCGAGGAAGCCTGAGAGGGATGGTTGGGAGGACCGATTGCCGGAGAGAATTCGCCGGAAGGGGTCTGAGAATGGGCTGATGGTGCCTGCTCCCCTCACGCCCCAATGCAGAGGCGGGGCCTCGCAGCGGGCGAGGCTCGGTGCAGGGAGGAACAACCAGCGTGCACGCGCGATGTGATGCAGCCAGACCTCAGCCGAGGCGGTGCGTGCGTTCGAGAGGTGTCAGGAAGGCGAGCCACGCCCCCTGCGGGCATGATCGCCGCAGAGCGTACAGATAGGGTATGATGGAGTGCGTGGCCATGCCCTTGGAGGTGATTGCTATCGCTGGACGCTCCATGCGGTCAGCTCGCGTTTGCTACAGAATTCCCATCAGGGGGGTTCCTCGCATATGACCCACCTTTTGTAAAGAAATTGTCCATGAGTATGGATGAGAAATCGAGAGCTATAGTACCGTGATATAATTCTTCATTCGATACGAAGTAAATGCATTACGCATAATCTATTATTAGATATTTATGTGATCTATATTTTACAGCAAATGGGTTGTGCTTTCTGGGGAATGGCACTCCGATGGATCGTTCCCGGCTGGCGGGTCGGTGTGCGGGCGTTCTTTCGCGTTTGCTAAATGAGCCTCTGCGGCGTACGTTGCTGTATACGTCTAGTGTAAGACTTGCCCCGTCCGTTCGAGGAGCCGGTCTGGTCAGTGATCTCTTCTTCTCTCGACCAGAGGTGCCTCTTATGCGCTCTTTGATCCTGTCGCTGTTGCTCGTCGCGGTCGTCGCCTCTCCCCTCCTCGCTCAGTCGCTACACCCCCGCCTGCTCGATGCCGGCGTGGCCTCCGATCTCCCCCGCGTGATCCCCAACGACAACCGCAGGCCCGCCGGGGCGCTCCGCGATGGGGTGCACGAGGTGGCCCTGGAGGTGGTCTGGGCGGACTGGCGGATGGAGACGCCGGACCGGCCGGGGCTGAAGGTCGCCGCCATCGCGGAGGCCGGGGCGGCCCCGATGATCCCGGCGCCTCTCCTCCGGGTGGAGGCGGGCACCCGCGTGCGGGTGCAGGTGCATAATTCGCTGACCGACTCCACGATCACCGTCTTCGGCCTCCAGCGCCGCCCCGCCACGACCGCGGACAGCCTGATGATTCCCCCCGGCGAGACGGGCACGGTGACGTTCGAGGCGGGTGCGCCCGGCACCTATCTCTACCACGTCCGCCTGGGCGCACCTGCTGGTTTCAACCGCGGCGCCGAGCGTGAGCAGCTCGCCGGCGCGTTCGTGGTGGACCCCGTGGGCGGCTCCCCGCCGGATCGGATCCTGGTGCTCAACATCTGGAGCCAGGAGGTGGATACGACGGTGGCACCGCCCTTCGGCTTTCTGGTGGCGCTCACCATCAACGGCCTCTCGTGGCCCTTCACCGAGCGCGAGCACCCGGCCGTGGGCGATACGCTCCGCTGGCGCATCGTCAATGCCTCCCAGCGCAACCACCCGATGCACCTGCACGGCTTCTTCTACGACGTCACCTCGCGCGGCGGCGTGCTCGAAGACGCGGTCTACGCCCGGCGGGACCGCCGGACGGTAGTGACCGAGTTCATGCGGGGCCGGACGACGATGGGCATGGAATGGGTGCCGAAGCGCCCCGGCAACTGGGTCTTCCATTGCCATCTCGCCTTCCACGTCTCGCCCATGATCCGTCTGCCCGGCGCAGCCCACCACGATCCCGACGGCAAGATGATCCACATGGCGGGCCTCGTCATCGGCGTCGAGGTGCAGCCCGGCCCGACCGATCTGGTGGAAGAGGGCGAGCCTGCGCACGTGCGGCTCTACGTCAACGAATACGGCGCTGAGGCTGCCTCCCCGATGGGCTTCACGCTGGACCCCACCTTCGTGCCGGACTCGACGAACAACGGGCGGCCGGGCGAGCTCCTGATCTTCAAGCAGTTTCAGCCGACGTACGTCACCGTGGAGAACCGGATGACGAGCCCCACCGGGGTGCACTGGCACGGCCTGGAGATCGACAGCTGGGCGGACGGCGTGCCGGGCTACAGCGCCTCCAACGGGAAGGTCTCCCCGATGATCGCGCCCGGCGAGGCGTTCACCTACAAGCTGTCGCTGATGCGGCCCGGCACGTTCATCTATCACAGCCACCTCGACGACATCCGCCAGATCACGAGCGGTCTCTACGGCCCCCTCCTGGTCCTCCCTCCCGGCGAGACGTTCGACCCGCAGACCGACCACGTCTATACCGTGAGCTGGAAGACGCCCGACCCCCAGGCCTTCACCGACGTAGAGCTGAACGGTGGGATGGAGCAGCCGACGATGCACGTGGAGGTAGGCGAGACGCACCGCCTCCGGGTGATCAACATCGCGCCGGCCGGAAACATCACGGCCCGCATGACACGCGATGAAGCGCCCGTGCCGCTGCTCGCCTTCGCCAAGGACGGCGCCGAGCTGCCGGACCATCAGAAGCGCCCCATCGAGGTGAGCCCGGCGATGGGCGTCGGTGAGACCGCCGACTTCCTCTTCACCCTGGCCGGCCTCTCGCCCCGGGCCGACACGCTCGCCCGGCTGCTTGCCCGC
>JAWWAN010000242.1:0-6008 GCA_033721675.1 Rhodothermales bacterium
GCCGCCTCGGCGCTCGGCGAGAAGTCCGTCGGATGAAGGATGGATCGGATGCGCAGCATGGGTCCGGGGGATTGGGGCGTACGGATCGGGGGGCGGGGGCGGCCCGCGCCTCGACTTGCCGCCGGATGGTCAGTGGGCGGCGAGGGCCTGGGGAGCTTCGGCGGGGGCCAGCAGGCTCTTGCCGAAGCTCTTGAGCGTCAGCACCGGGCACGGCGCGAGGCGGACCACGTTCTCGGCGACGCTCCCGAGGAGGAGCCGCTTCAGGCCCGTCCGCCCGTGGGTAGACATCACGATGAGGTCGCTCTGCTGGATCGCGGCGAAGTCGGCGATGTCGCGCGCGGGGAAGCCGACGAAGACGTGGGCGTCGGCCTCGACGCGGGCGCCGGGGGCCTCCTCTACCGCCGCCGTCAGCGCCTCGCGCACCCGCGCCTGCACCTCCGGCGAAGCGGCCTCGACGGTGCCTAGCCCGTAGACGCCGGGCAGCACGACCTCGCTGACGACGTGGAGCACGTCCAGCGGCGCCCCGTAGGCGGCGGCCAGTTCCTTGGCGTGCGTCAACGCCGCGGGCGTCGACGTCGAGAAGTCCACGGGGACGAGCACGCGCCGCAGACTCGGCGCCTCCTCCCCGGCAGCACCGACGGTGAGGACCGGGCAGTCGGCAAGGCGGACGACCTGTTCCGCCACGCTGCCGAGCAGAAACCGCCCGACGCCGCGCCGCCCGTGGGTCCCCATCACGATGAGGTCGGCGTCGATGCGCCCGGCGTATTCGAGAATGCCCTGCGACTCGGAGAAGCTGACGAGCTGCTCGTGGACCAGCCGCAGCCCCGCCTCCTGGTGCGCCTCGGCCAGCACGCCGGGCGCCGGGTCGAGGTCGCGCAGATAGTCCATCGGGCTGTCCGGGTCCGTGTTGCGCGGGACGGCGACGTGGAGGACGTGGACCGTGGCGTCGAAGTGGGCGGCCAGCTCCGCGGCGCGCGCGAAGGCGTGCTCGGCGCACTCGGAGAAGTCGGTCGGGAAGAGGATCCGGTCGATGGTTAGCATGGCGGTGTGGGGCCTGGGGTCAGTGATGGAGGAACAGGGGCACGTTGCACCCTTCGAGGAGCGCGTGCGTGGTGGAGCCGAAGGCGAGGCGGCGCATGGCGTTGACCGAGTGGGCCCCGGCCACGATGAGGCCGGCGCCGGTCTGGCAGGCGTAGGCGGGCAGCCGCTCGCCGGGCGTGCCGCCGTCGAGGCTGGTGGTGGCGAGGTGGTCGTAGCCGTGTGCGGTGAGGAAGGCCGCCGCGCGGCGCAGCAGCACCTCCCCGACGTCCCGCTCACGCCGGGCGCCGCCGGAGCGGACGTAGACGACCTCGACCGCGAGGTCGGTGCCGAAGAGGCGGAACTGGGCGAAGCGCTGGAGCGTGCGGGCGGCGGCATCGCTGCCGTCGAAGGCCACCAGCACGCGCTGCACGTCACCGAGCACATCCCCGACGACGAGCGCCGGGGCCGTGCCGCGCTTGACGACCTCGGCGAGGGTGTTCGTCCGCTGCGTCGGGCGGCGGTAGTAGAAGTGCGGTACCCGGCCGATGACGAGCAGGTCGTGGTAGCGCATCTGCTCGATGATGCGCCGGTACGGCACGCCGTCCTCCACGGCCTCGCCGTGGCGCAGGTGCTCCGCCTCGACGACGGCGTGGAAGGCCCGCACCAGCGCGCGGGCCGCGGCGCGCGTCTGGTCCGTCACGGCCTGGCGGGCCTGCTCGGCATAGTAGAGCCCTCCTACGGCCCCGCCGCCACCCACCTCGGCGGCGATCTGCCGGGTATCGACCACGGCGAGCCCCGAGACCTCGGCGCCGAAGCGCTATGCCAGTTCCACCGCCCACCGCGTGGCGACGGGCGTGTCGGGGTCGGGGTCGAGCGCGACGAGCACTCGCTGGATCATGGCGGTTCCCTCCGGCGGCACGCGGCCGGCGCGGTCAGTCGGGGTTCATGTAGGGGTGTGCGGCGGTGTGGGGCATCGCCGGGGTGTCTCGCGGGGCGTCCGCGAGGGCGCGCAGGATGCGGTGCCCGTGCACCACGCCCGGCTCGCTCAGCACGGCGACGGCCACCGCCACGGCCTCCGCCAGCTCGCCTTCCGTGGCTCCGGCTTCGAGCGCGTTGTGCAGGTGATAGGCCACGCACGGTTCGCAGTTCAGACCCATCGCGACGGCGAGGGCGATGATGGCTTTCTCTTTCCGTGGTACCAGCCCGCCCTGCAACGCGCCGGAGTGCGCCTCTTCGAGGGCGGCGAGCATGT
Source organism: Rhodothermales bacterium (assembly GCA_033721675.1). Taxonomy (GTDB): domain Bacteria; phylum Bacteroidota; class Rhodothermia; order Rhodothermales; family JAWWAN01; genus JAWWAN01. Next base: position 2,273 of record JAWWAN010000242.1, read on the forward strand.
GCGCGGGGCGGTCTGTGGCGGGAGCACTCATCGGAGTACGCATGGCCGATCCTGGGATGGTTCGTGGCCGGCGGCGAGGCGGGCGGCACGGGGCCGTCCCGCTCTCTTCACCTTACGGCACGGCTCCAGACCGCCGCCGCAGGGATCCCCGTGCTCTCTCGTAAGGCGCACCGCCGTAGGGCTGAGGGGATTTCGCCTACATCCCGCCGGCAACCTCGGCAGCGGCGCCCGGTACACTCCGCTCTCCGCTCCTTCTTTCGGTGCCCGTGATGGATCTGACCGCGTGGATCGTGACGCTCGCCGGCCTCGCCGCGATGGCCTGGGTGATCTGGTATTTCTGGCTCTACGACGAGCCGCTGGACGACGGCGAGACCTGAGCGCGCCTCCGGCTACCGGGGTGCCGCGCGCTCCCGCAGCGCGGCGTAGAGCGCGTAGAGCGCCACCAGAAACGGGGCCGCACCGAATGCTTTGTAATACCACGGCAGGGCCTGCGTCGCCGTTATCACCGCGGCGAAGAACGCGGCGGCGACGGCGAGGAGGAGGAGCAACAGCAGCGGTTTCATGGCCTGGAACCCGGCAGGTCGCGGGGAGCACGGGAGTCATGGGACAAGAACGTGCCCGGAGGGCGCGCCGTCTGTAGGGAAAGCCAGATGCCGCGTGTGGGGTCTCACCCGGCGCGAACTCTCGCCCCCACCGCCGGTAGAAGCGTGCTCCCACCCCAACACGCCTGATCCGATGAAGACCGAGACCATCCAGATAGACGGCATGAGCTGCGGCCACTGCGTCCGCGCCGTGCGCGAAGCCCTCGAAGAGACCGACGGCGTCACCGTCGAACACGTCGAGATCGGCACGGCGACGGTCCGCTACGAAGGGGACCGGAGCCGGCTCGTCGAGGCCGTCGAGGACGCCGGCTACGCCGTCCCGGAATCCGCCTGACGGGCGCGCGCGCCCTGGCATGGAGGGCGCGGCTTCCGTAGCTTCGCCGCATCCCCGCCGCTGACTCTGCCTGCCAATGGATCTGCTCCCGGACTGGGCGCCGAACCTGCACCCGCTCGTCGTCCACTTTCCTCTCGCCCTGCTGGCGACGGCCGTCCTGCTGGACCTGCTGGCCCTCCTCGTCCGGAAAGAGGCCGGCCTGCGGATCGCCGCCGTGCTGGTCTACGTCCTCGGCGGGGTGGGCGCGGTCGCGGCCTTCCTGACCGGCCGCGCCGCCGCAGACACCGTCGCGCCCTCCGGCGCGGCGAACGCTGTGCTGACCGAGCACGCGGACTGGGCCGAGTACACGGTCTGGTTCTACGGCCTCTACGCCCTCGTCCGCCTCGCCGTGCTCCTCTTCGACCGGCGCCCGCGCACCGGGTTGTGGGCCGCGCTCTGGCTCGTCGGCGCCGGCGGCCTGGTTCTGCTCTGGAAGACCGGCGAGCACGGCGCCCAGATGGTCTTCGAGCACGGCGTCGGCGTGCAGGCCGTCGCCCGGCTCGACTCGCTCGCGCAGGCCCACCGGGACGCCCTGGACCGCAGCCGCGCCGACGGGGCCGCCCCCGTCGCCGAGGACGGCGGCTGGCGCTGGCTCCCCGCCGACGGCGCGGACCTCGCCCTCGCCTCCTCCTTCCGCTGGCTCGACGGCGACCCCGCGGCCGTCCGCCCCGCCGTCGTCGAGGCGGGCGGCCGCACCGCCCTCGCGCTCGACGCGCAGGGCACCCCGGCGCTGTTCGTCTTCGACCGCGACCTCGCCGCCGTGCAGGCCGACGCCGCCGTGGACCTGAGCGACTTCACCGGCTCGTTCGCCCTCCTCCATCACGTGCAGGATGCGCGCAACTACCACTTCCTCGCCGTCACGGACGGCACGATGCAGCAGGGCCGCGTGGTGGACGGTGCCGAAGAGGTGATGGACGCGGCCCCGCTCGATGGCGACGGCTGGCAGCAGCTCCGCGTGGTCGGAGACCGCACCCACTTCCGGGGCTACGCCGGCGGCACCCTCCTCACCCACGGCCACGGCGACGCCCCGCCGCCCGGCGCCGTCGGCTTCCGGATCGCGGGCACCGGCACCGTCCGCCTCGGCACCGTGCGCGTCGAGGCGCTGCGATGATCCGTCCACGCACCCCGCCCGACCTGCTGGACGTAGCGCGCCACTACGACGAACTGGACCGCTTCTACCGCGACGTCTGGGGCGAGCACGTGCATCACGGCCTGTGGCTGCGGGGCGACGAGACGCCCGAGGCGGCCGCCGTGCAGCTCGCCGAGCGCGTCGCCGACGAAGCCGCGCTCCGCCCCGGCGAGGCCGTCTGCGACGTCGGCTGCGGCTACGGCGCCACGGCCCGCCTCCTGGCCGACGCCTACGGCGCCCGCGTCACCGGCCTCACCGTCGCCCCCGCCCAGCACGCCTACGCCTGCGCCCACACCGCCGGCCCCAACCCGGACTTTCTGCTGCGCGACTGGCTCGCCAACGGCCTGCCCGACGCCGCCTTCGACGCCGTCGTCTCCATCGAGTGCCTCTCTCACGTGCCGGACCCCCACCGCTTCTTCGCCGAGGCCCGGCGCGTGCTCCGGCCCGGCGGGCGGCTGGTCGTCTGCGCCTGGCTCGCCGACGAACACCCCCCGCCGTGGGCCGTGCGCCACCTGCTCGAACCCATCTGCCGCGAGGGGCGCCTGGCCGGCCTCTCCTCCGCTACCGAGGTGCGCGGCTACCTCCACGCCGCCGGCCTCGCGCTCGACGCCGCGCGCGACCTCAGCCCACAGGTGGCGCGCACGTGGAGCGTCTGCCTCCGGCGCACCGTCCACCGCCTCGCCACCGATGCCCGCTACCGGCGCCTCCTGGCCGACCCCGCCCGCCCGAACCGCGTCTTCCTGCTGACCATGCTGCGGCTCTGGCTCGCGTACCGCACCGGCGCGCTCCGCTACGGCCTCTTCCGCGCCCATCGGCCCGTAGCAGCGTCGTAACATTTTGTGCGACGGCGAGTATAGATCGACGCTGCCGCACCGGCTCCCATCGACCGATTCCCGCCGGTGCCTGCGGGCCGGCTTCTTCCGCCGGCCTTCACCGATGTCCACCGCTCCGAATCCCGAAAGAACGATGCCTCACCGATTGCTACGAAACGGCCTGCTGCTCCTGCTGGTCCTCGCCCTCGGACGGCCCGCCGCCGCCCAGGATCTCTTGCAGCAGTTCGAGCCCAAAGTCACCGAGTTCACGCTCGATAACGGCCTGACCTTTCTCGTCGTCGAACGCCACGAGGCGCCCGTCGTGAGCTTCTTCACCTACGCCGACGTCGGCGGCGCCGACGAGGTGAAGGGCATCACCGGCATGGCCCACATGTTCGAGCACATGGCCTTCAAGGGCACCACCACCATCGGCTCCAAAGACCTGGAGGCCGAGCTGGCCGCGATGGACGAGGTGGAACGCATCTACCTGGAGCTGAAGGCCGAGCAGCGCAAGGGCGCCCGCGCCGACGCCAACCGTCTGGCCGCGCTGGAGACCGCCTTCGAGGAGGCCCAGGAAAACGCCCGCAGCCTCGTCGAGAACGGCGAGTTCGAGAAAGTCATCGAGCGGGCCGGCGGTACGGGCCTCAACGCCACCACCAGCAGCGACGCCACGCGCTACTTCTACAGCCTCCCGGCCAACAAGACCGAGCTCTGGTTCTCGCTCGAAGCAGACCGCTTCCTCAACCCCGTCCTGCGCGAGTTCTACACCGAGCGGGACGTGGTGATGGAGGAGCGCCGCATGCGGACCGAGAGCAACCCC
>JAWWAN010000243.1:0-5984 GCA_033721675.1 Rhodothermales bacterium
GCCACGATGCGCCAGCGCCAGCCGCTCCACTTGTAGAGGTAGAGGTCGAAGTCGGCGCTGGCGGGGCCGCGCAGGTAGCCCCGGTGCGTGCCCGAGCCGCTGAAGTAATACGTCCCGTTCGGCTGGTAGTCCGAGTCGCCCGAGCCGGAGAGCGAGCCCGCATACTGCTCACAGCCCGTGCAGGGGTCGGGGTCCGGGTCGGGGTCCGGGTCGGGGTCCGGGTCGCCGCCGAAGAGGCTGTAGAGCAGCAGGTTGGGCGAGCCGCTGCCGGGGTTCGAGACGGCGCCCTGCGTGGCGCTGCTCGTGATGGCGCTGAAGACCGTGGCCGGCGCGGCGCCGGGGTTCTCGTCCAGGTAGAGCGCCGCCACGCCCGCCACGTGCGGCGAGGCCATCGACGTCCCGCTGATGGTGTTGGTGGCGCTGTTGGACGTGTGCCAGGCGGAGGTGATGGACGAGCCCGGCGCGAAGATATCGACGCACGTGCCGTAGTTCGAGAACGACGAGCGGGCGTCGGACGAGGTCGTCGAGCCCACGGTCAGGGCTTCGTCGACGCGGGCCGGCGAGGCGTTGCAGGCGTTCGCGTTCGAGTTGCCGGCGGCCACGGCGTAGGTGATGCCGGCGGCGACCGAGTTGCGGACCGCGTTGTCGAGCGCGGTGCTCGTGGGGCCGCCCAGGCTCATGTTGGCCACCGAGGGGCCGCTCGCGTTGGCCGTCACCCAGTCCACGCCGGCGATGACCTGGCTGTAGCTGCCCGAGCCGGAGCAGTTGAGCACGCGCACGGCCACGAGGGCGACGTTCTTGGCCACGCCGTGGGCCGAGCCGCCGACGGTGCCGGCTACGTGCGTGCCGTGGCCGTTGCAGTCCTGCCCGTTCTGCCCGTCGCCGATGGCGTCGTAGCCGACGGAGGCGCGCCCGCCGAAGTCGTTGTGCGAGGTCCGGATGCCGGTGTCGATGACGTAGGCCGTCACGCCGGAGCCGTCGAAGTTGTACGTGTAGCTGTTGTCGAGGGGCAGGTTGCGCTGGTCGATGCGGTCGAGCCCCCACGAGGGCGGGTTCGGCTGCACGGCCAGGGCGAAGGCCTCCTGGTCGGGCTCGACGAAGGCCACGTTCGGGTTGCGGCGCAGGGCCTCCACGGCCCGGTCCGAGAGGCGCGCGGCGAAGCCTTTGAGCGCGGCGTCGTAGCGGTGCAGGGTCGCTGCGCCGTGCGCGTCGGCGAGGCTCTGGGAGAGCGCCCGGGCATTGCTCACGTCGTCGTGGAAGACGACGATGTACTGGCCCGGGATGACGCTGCTCTTGCCGGCCTCCATCCCCATCGTCGGGGCGGGGTCCGGGTCGTGGGAGGTGGGGCGGTCAGACGGGGGGTCGTCGAAGGTGGCTTCCGGGGTCGGCTTGTCGAAGGCGCCGTCCGTCGCGGTCATCGGTTGCTCTTCACAACCGGCGAGGATCAGGAGCGCCGCCACCACGGCGCAGAGGGGGAGCAGACGATAGTGATTCATGCGTCTCCACGAGTTGAGTGAGGGAAGGGAAACGAACTGAGGGGAAGAGACCCGGTGGGGGCACCGGGCTCACGAAGTATAGGAACGAGAAGAAACGATGAAGTCAGGATGAGAAAACCCACGGACGCCTGGCGAGGGCCAGGGCGGCGTGCGCGCACCCTCGGCGCACCGCGCTCCAGCCCGGCACGTGGTAAAATCGGCGTGGGGCGGACCATGAAGGACCGTCGATGATATAAGACCGCAGTCGGAAAAGGCCGCCCTGCCGGCGGACGGACCGTGCTGGTTCGGGACGGCGGTTTTTGCCTATCTTTCGCGGGCAGCGTCCGGCGCGGCCCCGCCCCGGTCCCGTCCGTAACCCCACGTATCGAGTCGGTATGTCGAAGTCAGCAACGACGGCCGCCCCTTCGGAGTCGAGCGAGCAGGATCGCGCCCTGGTCGAGAAGGCCCTGCGCGGCGACGAGGAGGCCTACCGCTTTCTCCTCGAGAAGTACAGCAAGGCGTTGCACCACCACATCTACCGCATGGTGCGGGACAAGGGCGAGGTGGAGGACCTCGTCCAGGAGAGCTTCATCAAGGCGTTCTCGGCGCTCTCGTCCTACTCGGCAGACTACGCCTTCTCCACGTGGCTCTACAAGATCGCCACGAACCACACGATCGATTACCTCCGGAAGAAGAAGCTGCCGACGTTCTCCATCGACAAGCCCATCCAGACCAAGGACGGCAGCCTCGACTACGAAGTCCCAGACACCACCTACCGCCCGGACCGCCACATCGTGGCGGACCAGCGGCGGGCGCTCATCCAGGAAGCCATCGACGCACTCCCGGAGAAGTACCACCGGGTCATCGTGATGCGGCACCAGCAGGAGCGCTCCTACGAAGAGATCGCGGCCGAGCTGGACCTGCCGCTCGGCACCGTCAAGGCGCACATCTTCCGCGCGCGCAAGCTCCTCTACAAGTACCTCCGCGAGAAGCGCGAGACGATGTAGGTCGACCGGGTCGCCCGTCTCAGGCCGGCAGGTCGCCGGTCGATCTTCAAGAGACCGGTGACTTTCCGATCGGTGACTTGAGGCCTCAAAGACCTGCGACCTGCCCTTCCGTAGGCAGGCAGAAGGACGCGGTCGTGCCGGCGCCGGGGGGGCTGTGGAGGTGGAGCGTGCCGCCGTGGAGCGCGGCGATCTCGTGGGCGATGGAGAGGCCGAGCCCCGAGCCGTCCGCGCCGTCGTGGAGGGCGGGGCGATCCACCCGGTAGAAGCGCTGCGTGACGAGGGGGAGGACGGCGGGCGGGATGCCCCGCCCCGTATCGCGCACGCGCACGCAGACCTGGGCCGCCTCCACCCGCAGATCCAGCTCCACGCGCCCGCCCGCCGGCGTGTTCTCGATGGCGTTGCGGACGAGGTTCGCCAGCAGCCGGTCCACCAGCCCGATGTCCGCGCGGACGGGCGGCAGGCCGGGGCTGATGCAGGCGTCGAGCGTGAGGCCGTGGCGCTCGGCCTCGGGGCGGAACTTGACGAGCACGTCCTGGACCAGCTCGGCCAGCGAGAACGGCTCCAGGTGGGGTTCGAGGGTGCGGGCGTCGAGGCGGGAGAGCTCGTGGAGGTGGTCGGCGAGGCGTTCGAGGCGGGCGGTGTTACCGATGATGGCGTCGAGGGATTCGCGCTGGCGCGGCGTGAGGGCGCCGTCCGGCCGGGCTCGCAGACGCTCGGCGTGGCCGCGGATCGAGGTCAGCGGGGTCCGGAAGTCGTGCGAGACGTTGGCGACGAGGTCGCGGCGGCGGGCGTCGGTGCGGCGGAGGACGTCCACCTGGGCCTGGATCGTGTCCGCCATCTCGTTGAAGGCCCGCCCGAGCGCGCCCACCTCGTCGGCGCTGCCCACGGGCACGCGCTGCGCGTAGTCGCCGGATTGGAAGTGGCGGACGGTAGCCGTCAGGCGGCGGAAGCGCTGGGTGAGGAGGCCGAAGAGGACGAGCCCGACGAGGCTGGTGATGCCGAGGGCGAGCAGCAGGTAGAGGGGGAGGGCGCGCAGCAGGTAGCTGTTCTGCAGCATCTCCTCGGCCGAGCCCGCCGCCGCGCCGCGCAGGATCACGTAGAGGTAGCCCGGCGCCCCGCCGGCCAGCGTCGCGGGGGCGGCGGAGAACACCTTGGGCTCTCCCGGCTGCCGGGGGGAGGCCCCCCAGACGGGCAGGATCGCGTCGGGGTCGAGCAGGCGGCGGACGGGCGCGAGGTCCACGCGGTCGGCATGCAGGGCCTCGGGCGGGGTGGTGGTCGCCAGGATGCGGCCGTCGGCGTCGAGGATGTAGAGTTCGAGGGCGGGGAAGAACATCGTCGTCTGCATGTCTGCGTGGGCGGCGGCCTCGGCGTAGGCGCCGGCGCGCAGCTCGGCATCGAGCGCCTCGGCGAGCTTCCCCGCCAGCTCCCGGTGCAGCTTCTGCTCGACCTCGCTGGCGAACTGCCGGAACTGCTGCACGGTGAGCCAGCCCACGAGCAGGCACAGCACCACGGCGAGCAGCAGGTAGAGCCCGGAGATGCGCCCGTAGAGGCTGTGCGTGAAGGCGGAAACAGGCATGCTCGGGTGACGATGCGTTGAGTAGGGTAGAGGATAGAAGCACAAAGGCCGGGCAACTTACCGAGGGCATCCCGCCCCGGCACCTCCTTCTCAGGCACCCCGCTCCCGGGCAGTCCGTTCCCCGGGCACCCCATTCCCAGGCACCCCGTTCCCCGGTGTCATCCCGAGCAGAGGCCCGCAGGGCCGGCGCCGAGGGATCTCGCCGATCCAGAAGGCCGCGCTTCGTCGCTGCGCTCTGCTCGGAAAGACCTTCCGGGGACGCCCGGCGCGCGCGCGCGGCCCCCGGTCAGAGCCGCTGGAGCTCCTCCTGCTCCGCGAAGCGGTAGCCGACGCCCCAGAGCGTCTGGATGTAGACGGGCGACGACGGATCCGGCTCGATCTTGCCGCGCAGCCGGTTGATGTGGGTGTTGACGGTGTGGTCGTAGCCCTCGAACCGGGTGCCCCAGACCGCTTCGAGCAGGTCGGCCCGCCGGAAGGCGCGGCCGGGGTGGCGCGCGAACAGGAGCAGCAGGTCGAACTCCTTGGCCGTCAGGTCCACGCGCGCGCCGTCCAGGGTGACCTTGCGGAGGTCGGGGTAGAGGACGAGGCGGCCCCGGACGAGCATCGCCTCGTCCGGGACGAGGCCCTGCCAGGCGCGGTCCGCCTCGACGCGCCGGAAGAGCGCCTTGATGCGCGCCAGCAGCTCGGCCGTGCGGAAGGGCTTGGTGACGTAGTCGTCGGCGCCCAGCTCGAGGCCGCGCACCACGTCGCGCATGTCGGCCTTGGCGGTGAGCATCACAATCGGGACGAACGGGTTCACCTGCCGGATGCGGCGGCACACGTCGAGGCCGCTGAGGCCGGGCAGCATGAGGTCGAGCACGACGAGGTCGAAGGGGCGTTCCCGGAAGGCGTGCAGGCCCGTCTCGCCGTCGTGGCACCACTGCACGGTGCAGTGCATCGCCTCCAGCTCGCCCGCCACCAGGGCCCCGATCTGCGGGTCGTCCTCTACGTAGAGCACCTGGTACGAGCGTTCCATGGCGGTGGGCCGGTACGGGGTGGAGGCCCCGAGCCGGGTTCGGGTGGCCGGGTCCTGATCCGTCCAAGGTACGGGCCCGCGCGTTCCTAATCATCACGCAACTCTAAACCGGAGCGCGGGCCGCAGCGGGCGGGTGCCGTAGCGCGACGCCCCGAAATCGCCCGGGAGGGCTCGATTCCGGCCCGGCGCGACGCCCCGACGACGTTAGAAACGCGAGAGGCTTGCGCGCCGCACGGGCGGTACTCTGAGGGTACGCGAATCGCTCTCACCCAGCCGCCCGACCCGATGAAACGCGCTACGCTCTTCCTCCTCCTCGCCGTCGCCACGGTGGTGGCCGCGCAGGCCCAGACCCGGTTCCTGGTGACCATCGAGAACGTCGGCCCCGTCCATCCGGTGCTCAAGAGCGGGGTCTTCGACACGCCCGTGGGCGCCGCCGCGCCCGCCCCGATCTTCCCCGGCGAGGCCTATGAGTTCAGCTTCACGGCCGGGCCAGGCATGCGCCTCTCGCTCGCCACGATGTTTGTGCAGTCCAACGACGCCTTCTACGCCTTCGCCCCGGACGGCCTCGCGCTCTTCGACGCCTCAGGCGACCCCGTCGAGGGCGACGTGACGGGCGCGCTCTCGCTCTGGGATGCCGGCACCGAGGTGGACGAAGAACCCGGCGTGGGGCCGAACCAGGCGCCCCGCCAGCCCGCCCCGGATACCGGCGCCGACGAAGACGGCGTGATCACCGAGATCGGCGACGGCGGCATGGACGACGGCTTCGAATATCCGGCCAACGACGCGGTCCTCCGCGTCACCCTCACGAACGACGGCGCGACGGGCTTCACCGTCCGCATCGAGAACGCGTCGGATGCCGGCACGCTCGCCACCTCGCAGGGGAGCGTGGCCGTGCCGCTCTCGCCCGGCAC
>JAWWAN010000244.1:0-5967 GCA_033721675.1 Rhodothermales bacterium
GGCGGCGGCGGCGAGACGTGCGGCGGTGGCCTCCACATGGTGGACGTCTCCACGCCCCAGAGCCCGACCTTCGCCGGCTGCTTCGGCCACGAGGGCACCGGGCGGCGCGGCACCGGCTACTCGCACGATGCCCAGTGCGTGCTCTACCACGGCCCGGACGCCGACTACCAGGGCCGCGAAATCTGCGTGGGCGCCAACGAGACGGCCATCAGCATCGCCGACGTCACCGACCGCGAGAACCCCGTCGCCATCGCCACCGGCGCCTATCCGAACTCGGCCTACGTCCATCAGGGCTGGCTCTCGGACGACCACCGGTACTTCTTCCAGAACGACGAGCTGGACGAGCTCCAGGGCAAGGTGGACCGCACCCGCACGCTCATCTGGGACCTCACCGACCTCGACGACCCGCAGCTCGTCAAGGAATACTTCGGCGAGGCGTCTTCGACGGACCACAACCTCTACGTGCGCGGGAATCTGATGTACCAGACCAACAACGCCAGCGGCCTGCGCATCCTCGACGTCTCCGACCCCGAGAACCCGGTCGAGGTCGGATTCTTCGACACCACGCCGACGGGCCTCAACGTGGCCGGCTTCGATGGCACGTGGAGCAGCTACCCGTACTTCGAGAGCGGCCTGATCGTGGTCACGAGCCGCCGCGAGGGCGTCTTCATCCTGAAGAAGCAGGAGGTGGATCTGTAGCACCGCAGAACACCCCATGTTGCATGCTGAACGACGAAGGGGCTGCTCCGACCATGCCGGGGCAGCCCCTTCGTGCGCTCTCGGGGACGCCGGACGGTAGAGAGAGACGGCCAGGCCGCCCTCCTTCTTCCCGTGTCATCCTGAGCGGAGGCCCGCAGGGCCGGAGCCGAAGGATCTCGACGTTCTGGATGCCGCCGGCCCCGACCGGCGAGATCCCTCGGCTTCGCTCGGGATGACAAGGGGGAGAGCGGGATGGCCGGGAGGAGAGCGGGATGGCCGGGGGAGAAGGGTAGAACTGGGCGCCACCCGTTGCCCGGCGTCTTAGCGCGCCAGGTCGGCCTCGGCAGCGAGGTACCCGAAGGCGGGCCAGTAGCGCCCGGCGACGACCTCCTCGAAGAGCGCATGGGCGCGGGCGGTATCCCCCTCCGCCAGGAAGTAGTTGCCGACGCCGTAGCCCTGCGTGGCGAGCGTGAGCGCGCGGTCCTCGGCATCGGTGCCGGCGACGGCCAGCAGCGAGTCTGGCGGGAGGACGCCCTTGTAGAGCAGCAGGCGGCGGTGGTAGGCGTGGTTCTCCAGGAGCTCCATATCCGGGTGGATGGCGCCGAGGAGGGCGCGGGCCTCGCCGTGGCGGCCCAGCCGGCGGAGCGTCATGTAGACCCAGTCCAGCGTGGCGACGCGCATGTCGTTGTTGCCGGCGGCGACGAGGCAGCGCTCGAAGGCCTCGAGCGCGCGTTCGTAGTCGCCGCGCAGGTAGTGGGCGAGGCCGAGGTGGTAATAGACGTTGGTGTGGAGCGTGCTCGTGGGGATGCCCGCCGCGTTGGGCTGGCCGTCCGGCTCCACCTCGTCGGGCGTGCCCTCGATGAGCGCGGCGGCCCGCTCGAGGTCGGCCACGGCGTCGTCGAAGCGGCGGAGCGTGATGTAGCGATGGCCCCGGTGGCGGTAGAGGCGCGCGTCTGCCGGATGTTTCTCGATGCCTTCGGTGAAGACCTCCACGGCGTCGCGGTAGCGCCAGAGGTAGGCGAGGCGGCGGCCGAGCCAGATGATCGCGTCGGCGTCGTCGGGGTCGGCCTCGTAGGCGGCGCGGGCCGCTTCGAGGTCGGCCTCCAGCTCGGCCCGGCGCTCCGGCCCGAAGTCAGTGCGGTGGAGCGGGGTGCCGAGCAGCGAGACCGCCTCCGGGGCGTCCGCCTCGGCGTCGTCGGCGGGGGGCGTCTCGGGCGCGGCGCAGGCGGCCAGCGCCAGGACCAGCAGGGGCGTCAGGATCTTTTTCATGGGCGTCTGTAATGCCGGGGATCGTGTGCACACAGAGAGGAGGGCGCGCGGGCGGGGCCTCTCCGGCGCGCCTTCGGCCTCGCTGTCCGATCCCCCCAAGCTACCGCCCCCGGCAGGGATCCGCCACCACGCCGCCCGAGTCTACGCCTGCGACGTGCCCGGCCTCCCATTCTCCCAACCGCGTTTCGGCACCATGCAAGTATTGCCCACCCCCCTCGAAGCCGTCCGCGCCTACTACGGCCGGGTGCTGCAAGGCACCCACGACCTCAAGACGAGCGCGTGCTGCACTACGGACGATCAGCCGCGCTACCTGCGCCGGATCCTCGCCGAGATCGACGACGAGATCCTGAGCCGGTTCTACGGCTGCGGCTCGCCGCTTCCCCTCGCCCTCGGCGGCGCCACCGTGCTGGACCTGGGGTGTGGCACCGGGCGCGACGCCTACCTGGCCGCGCGCCTCGCCGGGCCCGAAGGCCGCGTCATCGGGGTAGACATGACGCCGGAGCAGCTCGCCGTGGCCCGCCGCCACGAGGCGGCGCAGGCCGCCCGCTTCGGCTACGACGCCCCCAACACGGACTTCCGCCACGGCTACATCGAAGACCTGCGGACCGCCGGCATCGAGGACGACTCCGTCGACGTCGTGATCTCGAACTGCGTCATCAACCTCTCGCCGGACAAGCCCGCCGTCTTCAGCGAGATCTTCCGCGTCCTCAAGCCCGGCGGCGAGCTGCTCTTCGCGGATGTCTTCGCGGACCGCCGCCTCCCGGCCCACCACGCCGACGATGCCGAGCTCTACGGCGAGTGCCTCGCCGGAGCGCTCTACACGGAGGACTTCCGCCGCCTCCTGTACGGCCTCGGCTGCCTGGACTATCGCATCGTGCGGCATCGCTCTGTCACGCTCGATGACCCGGACGTCGCCGAGCGGGTAGGCACTGCGCAGTTCTTCTCCACCACGATCCGCGCCTTCAAGCTGCCCGGCCTGCTGGAGGATCGCTGTGAGGATTACGGGCAGGTGGCCACGTACCGGGGCACGATTCCGCATGCCCCCCACGCCTTCACGCTCGACGACCACCACCACTTCGAGACGGGCCGCCCGATGCTCGTCTGCGGCAACACGGCCGCCATGCTGGAGGCCACACGCTACGCCCCCCACTTCACCGTCTCGGGAGACCGCAGCACCCACTTCGGCCTCTTCGACTGTGCGCCGGCCCCAGCCGCCGGGGCCGACGCCGCGCCGGGGGCCTGCTGCTGACACCCCCCTTCAAAAAAAAACCGCCAGACACGGGGCGCTGTTACGCGCACACCGTGCCTGGCGGTGAACTCTCCGGTACGTCCGGCCGGGCCGGCGCTACCGGGCTGCGAGTCGAAGCGGCTTAGTTGCCACGCGGCTCGTCGGACTCGTCCTCCTGCGGGCTGTCGCTCAGCGTGTCATCGGCGGACCCGGGGTCATCGCCCTGCGGGGCATCGCCCAGCGTGTCATCCTGGTCCGGGCTATCCTGCGGGCTGTCGGCGCCATCCGCGTCGGAGAGGGTGACGGAGCCCTGCACGCCGTCGGCGGAGGTGAAGAGGCTCAGCAGTTCTTCGTCCCGTGCCGTCTCCCAGGCATAGGCTTCCTGGACGGCCTCGACGATGGGATCCTGGGCGAACGCGTTGCACCACTGATCCTTGAGCTTGAGCGGGCGCACCTCGAGGTTGCCTTCCTCGTCGGCCTTATACTCACCCCGGTAGAGGTAGCATTCGGTCTTGACCTTGACGACGCCGTCGATGCGGAAGGTCACGACGGGCTGGAACTGGGGGTCGGGGCGCTGATCGACCCAGGAGCCGACGAGGTCGATGGGGCCCTGGGTGCTCACCTCACTGTCGGAAAGCGAGTAGGCATCCTCGCCGGGGCTCGCCAGGGGCATCTCGGTGGAGGCGTTCATGCTATCAACAGTGTCGCAGCCCGTGAGCGTCAGGGTCGCAAGGAGGGCGACACAGAAGGAGCGAGTGAGCCACGAGAACGCCTTCGTGGAAGTACGGAAGCCTGCAAACATGTTCACCACCATGCGTTTGTTTGTTGGGAGGTAGGAGACGGGGAACGCGGTGCAGGTCTCGGCAGCGGACGGCGGCCGAACGGCTCGCCTGATGGAGCCCGGGTTCCTTGCGTCCTGCGTGGCTAAAGCCGCAGTAGGCGCGCAGGATTCCTTAAGTTCAGTGTTCGTAACGGCATACCGACATTGTCGAGCGGGGATGTCAGGTTCGTAAGAGGTCCAACACGCTCGTCAATAATTGGCCCCTACCCGTTATCCGGGCCGGGCTTCGGCGGGGCGGCGCCCCTCTCCGGCACGAGGTAGAAACCCGGCTCCGGGGCTCTCGTATCAGCGCCGGGCCAGACGCCCCGCCCTTCTCGAAGCCGTGTGAGCCATGATGCGCCTTCTCCCTCTCTTCCTGGTCGCCTGCACCGTCCTGGGGTGCAACAACGACGCCCGCTCGCAGGAGCAGGCCGCCCCGGCCCCGCAGCGCGTCGAGGCGGCCGACGACGTCAACGACCGCGTCTCGCGGAGCCGGCAGACGGCCATCACGCGCGCCGTCGAGGCCGCCACGCCTGCCATCGTGAGCGTCAACGTGCTCGGCGTCGAGCGCGTGCGGGTGCGCGACCCGTGGGCCGATTTCTTCTCGGATCCATTCTTCGAGCAGTTCTTCAGCAACCGCCGCTCGCGGGTGATTGAGCGGCAGGTGCAGAACGTCGGCTCCGGCTTCGTGCTCTCGCCCGACGGCTACATCGTCACGAACGACCATGTGGCCGGCAACGCCACCCGCATCAGCGTCAGCTTCCCCGACGGCCGCACGCTCGATGCCGAACTCATCGGGACGGACAAGGCCTCGGACATCGCCCTGCTGAAGGTCGACCCGGACGCGGCGCTCCCGTACCTCGCCCTCGCCGAGGAGGACCGGCCCCTCGTGGGTGAGTGGGTGATCGCCCTGGGCAACCCGTTCGGGCTCTTCGAGGCGGCCGAGCCGACCGTCACGGTGGGCGTCGTCAGCGCCGTCGGGCGCGACCTCTCGGTCAGCCGCGACGGGCGGATCTACCGGGACATGATCCAGACCGACGCCTCCATCAACCGGGGCAACTCCGGCGGGCCGCTCGTCAACGCGCTCGGCGAGGTCATCGGCGTCAACACGGCCATCTACAGCCAGAGCGGCGGCTCCGTCGGGATCGGCTTCGCCGTGCCGGCGGCCAAGGTGCGCCGCATCGTCGAGGAGCTGAAGAGGACCGGCTTCGTAGACCGCTCCTACTATACGGGCCTGCGCGGGATGGACGTGACGGAGCGCATCGCGCGTGCGCTGGCCCTGCCCGAAGTGCGCGGCGTGCTGCTGCGCGACGTCGACCCCGGCTCGCCGGCCGAAGCCGCCGGCTTTCTTCCCTACGACGTCATCGTCGCGCTCGAAGGCGAATCCGTGGATAACCTGGCCGACTTCGTGGCGCGCCTCTACGACTTCCGCCCCGGCGACCGGGTCCGGTGCCGCGTCCTCCGCGACGGCGCCGCGCAGATGCTGACCCTGGAGATCGGCCGGCAGGAAGGATGACGACGCGCGGGGGAATGAAGGGCGCGCGAAGCGGAACGGGGAAGCGCTCGCCCATGCGATACTCCTTCCCCACCGGGCTGCTGCTCCTGCTGCTCCTGCCGGGGTGCCTGCCGTACTCGTGCAACCGGACGGAGACGCGCGCCCTCGCCCCGGCGGATTCGCTCTCGCGGCAGATCGCTGCAGGCGTCGTACCGGATACGCTGGAGGCCCTCTGGCAGACGGCCGGCCCCGAGGCGACCCCGCTGGTCTTCCCCCGCACCGTCGGCTTCGGCCCCGGCGGGCAGCTCTACGTGACCGACGCCGAGGCCGACCGCCTGTTCGCCTTCTCGGCCGAAGGCACCCTCCTTGAGGTGCACACCTGGGATGGGCTGGCCGTGCCCTACCTGGCCGGCCGGCGCGGCGACACGCTCGTCGTCTTCAGCCCGGAGACCCACC
>JAWWAN010000245.1:0-5940 GCA_033721675.1 Rhodothermales bacterium
GGTGTGGATGGGCGGGTCGGTGTTGGGCATGCAGGCGACGGCCGTGAAGCCCCCGAAGGCGGCAGCGCGGGCGCCCGTCGCGATGGTTTCTTTATGCTCGTAGCCGGGCTCGCGGAGGTGCACGTGCATGTCCATCCAGCCGGGCGAGAGCGTCTTGCCGGCGGCATCGTAGACGGGCACGCCGCCGCCGTCGAGATCCTCGCCGATCCGGGCGATGACGCCATCGCGGAGGAGCACGTCGGCGCGGCGCGTCTCGCCGGACTCGGGGTCGAGCAGGGTGCCGCCGCGCAGCAGCAGGTCGGGCGTCTCAGGCATGGCGGAGGGCAGAAGAACGATGGGTTGAATGCAGAAAGACGAGGGACGTGCGCGGTGAGCCGCGTTCTGCACGCAGCCCTCAGGGGGCGGCTCCAATATATCGCCCCGGCGCCGGGGTGTTGCCGAGGAAACGATGAATCGCCGGGCCGTCAGGCGCCGAGGTAGACGCGGGGTACCCGAGCGGAGACGCCGCACGTGACCTCGTAGGTGATGGTCTCGGCCCAGGCGGCGACCTCGAAGGCCGAGGGGCCGCCCTGCCCGAAGAGCACGGCTTCGTCCCCCACGGCCACGGCGCCGCCCGGCCCCTCCGGCGGGCCGAGGTCGACCATGAACATGTCCATGCAGACCGTGCCGGCCACCGGGTAGCGCCGCCCGCCGAGGCCGATCTCGGCGCGGTTCGAGAGCAGGCGCCGGTAGCCGTCCGCGTAGCCCGCCCCGATGGTGGCGATGCGCGTCCGGCGCTCGGCCCGCCACCGCCGCCCGTACGAGATCGTGGTGCCCGGCTCGACGGTCTTGACGTGCATCACGCGCGAGACCAACCGCATCATCGGGTGGAGCTGCTCGCGCGCGGCGGGCAGGTCGAGGAGTCCGTAGAGGGCGATGCCGGCCCGCGCCAGCGCCCGCGCACCCAGCGGCTCGGTGCTCTCCGGCACGGCGAAGAGCGCCCCGCTGTTGGCTACGTGGATGTGCTCGAAAGCCTCCGCCACGGTACGCAGCACGGGCTCGAAGCGCCGGAGCTGCTCGGCGGGAAACGCGCTGCCGGGCTCGTCGGCCGTGGCGAAGTGGGTCCACAGGCCGGTGAGCGTGACGCCCGGCGCGCGCTCCAGGCGCCGCACCACGGCCTCGGCCTCGGCGGGCGGCACCCCGATGCGGCCCATCCCGGTATCCACCTTGACGTGCACGCGCAACGGCCCCGCCTCCTGCGCCGTCCGTACCACGGCCTCGGCGGCCTCGAGCGACGGGACGGTGACCTCCAGGCCGTGCCGCACGTAGGCGGGCAAGAAGCCGGGCAAGGGGGCCGCGAAGACCAGGAGGGGCGCGTCGATGCCAGCAGCCCGAAGCGCGGCGCCCTCGGGGACGGTGGCGACGGCGAGGCGGCCGACGCCGGCCGCCACGAGCGCGCGGGCCACCGGCACCGCGCCATGCCCGTACGCATCCGCCTTGACGACGCCCATCAGCGCCGCATCCCCGGCCCGCTCGCGCACCACGCGGACGTTGTGCCGCAGCGCGTCGAGATCGATCTCGGCTACGGTGGGGGTCGGGGCGGCGCTCACAGCGCGATCTGGGCCTGGAGGACGAGGAGGTGGGCGCGCGGGGCGTTCTCGTTCTCCGGGCGGCGCGTGCTGTAGCCGAGGGTGAGGCGCTCCTGGTGGTACGAGCGGCCGCGCAGCGCGCTCAGGCTGAGGCTGGCGCCGGCCGTCACGAAGGTCGCCCCATCGTCGTCGGCGTCCGTGTTCGGGTCGTAGCGCTCGGCGCGGGCGAAGAGTTCGGCGCCCGGGTGCACCTGAAAGGCCCCGAGGAACGAGACGCCGAGGGTCTGCTGGGCCCCGATGGACTCCGTCTCCTCGAAGCGCACGCCGATCAGGTCCACCTTGAGGCGTACGGGCTGGCTGCCGGGCCGGGCGCCCCAGTAGACGTGCGCCGCGTAGCTGCCGTACCCCCGGTCGTCATCGTCGATCCGGGTGTTCGGGTTACCCCGGCCGCTGACGCCCGCGAAGCCGCCCACCTCGAGGCCCGGCACCGAGGCGGGGCGGAACGCAGCGTAGGCGCTAGCGGCGAGGTCGCCGAGGTCACCCGAGGCACCGTCCGTGGGGTCGCCGAGGATGGCACCGCGCGCGTTGCCGCGCAGGCGGTTCCAGTCCCCATCTCCGTTGTGCAGGAAGAGGAGCACCTCGGCCTGCGGCGCGGCATAGCGGAGGTCGAGCCCGAAGTCGCGGCCGGCGGTAGCGAGCGTGGTGCGATCCCAGAGCAGCGCGATGGCCGCGCGGTCTACTGCGTCGATCTGGGTAGCGGAGGTCAGGATGAAAGCGCGTGGCTGGGCGCTCACCATGCGGCCGAGCCGGAGGCGCCACCGCTCGGTGGGCTGGTAGAAGGCGTAGGCGTCGAGCGCCTGGAACGCGCCGGCGGCCTCGACCTGCAGGTGGAGCCCGGCCTTCGGCCCGACGCGCGCCTCGGCGCGGAGCCGCGCTCGCCGCACCCCGAAGCCGACGCGGTCCGCCTCCCGGGGGGCCGTCATCCAGCCATAGCTGGCCCGTGACTGGATCAGGCCGCCGAGGCGAAGGCGCACATCCGGCCCGCCGGTGGTGACGGGGCCGGCGTCTTGCGCGGCGGCAGGCAGGGCGGCCAGAAGGAGCAGAATAGCCGGAAGCAGGCGAGGGATGCGGCGCGGCATAGGCAAACGTGCGTTGATAAAAAGAAGACGGGAGGGCAGACCCCTCCCGTCTCGGCGAGTTCCGGGCGGCATCGGCGGCTCAGGCGGGCTGCATCGCGAACGGCAGCACGGTGGGTTCGGCGAGGCGCTCGAAGTCGTCGTAGCGCATCCGGATGAGTTCGGTGTGGGTGCCGGCGTTGAAGGCGATCTCGTCGTCTTCGGCGAGGGCTTCCGCCACGTAGGTAGGCATCCCGTAGAGGTTCCCGAAGGGCGGCATCGCGCCCAGCTCACAGCTCGGGAACAGCCCCTGGAACGCCTCCTCCGTCGCCAGCTCGACGCGTTCGGCGCCGAGCACATCGCGGAGGTGGTCGAGGTCCACCTGGTAGGGTGCCGGCAGCACGGCCATCGCCATCGTGCCGTCCACCCGCACCATGACGGTCTTGGCCATCTCGCGGCCGGGGATGTGGGCCGAGGCGGCGACCTCCTGCGCCGTGTAAGCCCGCGAGTGGCTGATCGTGACGTACCTGACCTCGCGTTCGTCGAGGAAGGTCTTGAGCTTCTGGATGGGCATGGCGTCACCTCCTGCGCTGGTTCCTCGGGCATCGTGACCACCTATCATGGTAGCCGCCGCCCCGCACAGATGCGACGCCGTCGTCAGAAAATTACGGAGTCGGACCGGGGCCGCGCTAGCGCACCAGCGTCATCCGGCCGGCAGCGGTGAACGTCTCGGTGGCAGCCCGCGCGACGACGCGGTAGAGGTAGACGCCGGAGGCGAGCGCGCCCGCGTCCACGCGCACCGCGCGGCCGGCGCCGGCGGCGAGGCGCGCGGCGGGCGTCGCCAGCACGCGGCGGCCCAGCAGGTCGTAGACCTCGACGCTCACGTCCGCCGCCTGCGGCAGATCCATCCGCACCGTCGTGGCCGGGTTGAACGGGTTCGGATAGTTGCCGTGCACGGCGAAGCGGGTCGGTACGCCGGCATCCTGCGTCCCGACGGGCGTATCCCCCAGGACGAGGCGCGAGGCGGGCCCGGCCGTCGTCAGGCTGCCGTCGGTGCTGACGACGCGGTGAAAGACGACCGTGTTGGCATCCAGCGGCACGCCGGCGGCCTCCAGCGCCGACGCCAGCGCGGCGGCGTCTACCTCCAGGGTGCGGCCCTCCTGCAATGGCGCCTCGTAGATGACGGCGTCGAAGCCGGCCCCGAGGGCGAGCTGCCATCGGAAGAACAGCGCGTTGCCGTTGGCGTCCACGCCAGGGTTCCAGCGGACCTCGACGGCCGGCGCCCCGCGCAGGTCGAGTGCGCTCCCGTCCAGCGGGAGGGTGATGGACGGAGGGCTGGGCGCGACGTTGGCGGCGGGCAGCAGCTGGCCGCGCAACGCCCCCCCGGGCTGCCCCTCGGTGTGGAGGTTGACGTAGAGCAGGCCGCTGAAGAGCGAGTCGAGCTGCTCGGGCGAGAGCGTGTAGCGGTTGATGCTGCCGTCGATCACGCCGCCGCGGCTGCCGATGTCGAGCCGGGGCGCGAGCTCGACGAGGATCGGGCCGTTCTCGCCGGGCGCCCCCCGGTGGATGTGGACGCCGTTGCGGAGCCCCAGGTCCACCTTCGTGGCGAGCCCGCGGAAGCGGCCCGAGAGTGTCAGCGTCGCCCCTTCGACCACCGCGATGACCCCGCCCGTGCCGGGCACGGCGAGCGGCGGCGCCTCGTTGGCGCTCGCCAGCGCACCCTCGAAGACCCGCACCGTGGGCGCGAGCAGCTGGGCGCGGATCTCGCCCGTGGGGTGGGTCTGCGTGCGGACGACCACGAAGAAACCGCCCTGGCGCGCCACCTGGGCCTGCTCGGCCGTGAGCGTCACCTCGTTGGCCGCCGTGAGTGTGCCGCCGCGCCGGTCGTCGTGGAGTGTGGGCACGAGCGTCTGGACGAGCACGCCGTCGCCGGCGGGGTCGCCCTGGCGCAGCTCGACGCCGCCCTGCGCGGCATCGAGCACGGTGCCGCTGAGCGCATCGAAGGCGCCCGTGAGGACGAGGTCGCGGCCGTACAGCTCGGCGGCCACGCCGCCGAAGGCGCCGGAGGTCGTCGTCGGCACGGCCGCGCGGCCGGAGAAGATGCCGCGCAGGCGGTCCGTGGTGCCCGTAGGCAGGAGCTGGCCCCGGATCTCGCCGCTGGGGAACGCCTCCGAGGGGATCGTCACGTAGAGCTGCCGCTCGAAGAGGGCGGTGATCTCGGCCTCGTTCAGGGTGAATGTGTTGTCTGCGGCCAGGAGCGTGCCGATGCGGTTACCGGGTGCCAGCGTCACCGTCAGGGGCAGCAGCTCGGTGCCCGAGGCGCCCACGGCGCCGAGGGACAACCGCGCGCCGATGCCGGCCTCGTAATCCGCGTCCAGGCGGCTGAAGGTGCCGCTGATGGTGAGAACGTCGCCGGAGAGGGTGGCGATGATGAGGCCCGAGGCGCGGCTGCGCGTCGAGGGCACGATGTTGCCGCCCGACAGGTTCGCCTCGAAGGCGCCGTCGGGCGGGAGCACGCGGAGGACGACGGCGGCGCGCGCCGGGGCGCCCCCGCGCGGCACGCCGTCGGAGACAGTGTACTCGAAGCGGTCACTGCCGAGGAATCCGGCATCGGGCGTGTAGCGGATGCGGGTGCCGCCGTCGATGATCTCCGCCTGCCCGTGCATCGGCCGCACGGGCAGCGCCTCCACCGTCAGGGCATCCCCCTCAGGATCGGTGTCGTTGGCGAGGACGGCGATCTCGGCGGTGCCATTGATCCGCAGCGTGACGGTGTCTGCCACGGCGGCGGGCCGCGCGTTGACGCGCACGTCGAAGACGACCGTCGCCTCCGCCCGCTCGTCGAAGTCATCGGCGACCTCGTAGGTGAGGCTGTCGAGCCCGGCGACGTCCCCCGCGGGGTCGTAGCGGATGCGCGGCCCCTCGCCGTCGTCGAGGAGCGTGGCCGTCCCGCGCGTGGGGCCTTGCGTGATGGCGGTGAGCGTCAGCGGGTCCCCGTCGGGGTCCGTGTCGTTGGCGAGCACGTCCACCTCCACCACCTCGTGCGAGAAGAGCGTCACGGCATCATCTTTCGGCGCCGGCGGGTCGGTGGTGACGATGGTGACGGTGATGGCCGCGCGTGGCCGTGATCGACATCGGCGGCTGGGATACGCATGCGAATCAGGGCGGCGCACAGGGCGCGCTCGCCAATCGCCTCAGGGCGCTCGACACGGGTCTGCTCGAGCTCAAGCGCGCGCTCGGCGAGCACTGGCAACATACGA
>JAWWAN010000246.1:0-5937 GCA_033721675.1 Rhodothermales bacterium
CTTCGGGCCGGTGCCGCCGGAGGTCGATCATCTGCTGCTGGCCGCCGAGATGAAGCTGCTCGCCCAGCCGCTGCGGCTGCCGCGCGTGCAGTTCAAGAACCAGCGCCTGTTCCTGGAGATGCCCACCCAGGAGGCCGACCCCCACTTCTACGAGACCGTCTTCTATCCCCTCCTGGAAAAGCTCAGCACCCTGGACCGCCGCTACGTGCTGAACGAGACGAAGTCGAAGAAACTGCGGGCCATCGTGCAGGACGTACCGGACCTGGGCACGGCGCGCGCCCTCCTGGAAGAGGTGCGCCGCGAGACGGAGGTGGCCGCATGAAGGGGAAAAATCAGGGTTCGGCCCGAAAAAACGCTTTCTGAGACGCCGCGAGCCGCGCGATCTCGCCTCCATCCGAGGCGCGCATCGAAAAGCAGCCTGCTCCTCTCAGCGCGCCGCTGAGCGCGTGGTGCGGGGTAGGCCCCGCTCAGACGACGATCTCGGACTCGTACTGCCGGGCGACGGCCGCCGCCTCGTCGCGCACGCGCTCGCGCAGCGCCTCGGGCTCGATGACCTCCACCTGGGTGCCGTACCGCAGCAACCAGTGGGCCACGTAGCTCAGGTTCTCGAAGTAGAACGTGACGGTCACCGCGTCGTCCGTCTCCCGCTCCTCCTCGATCTCGGCGGGGATGCTGCGCCGCGCCCAGAGATAGGCCGGCGGTGCGAAGCGGAGCACGATGCGATGGTTGCTCGGGCTCGCGCCCCGCTCCCGGAGGTGCTCCTCGAGGTCGAACCCCTCGGGCGGCTCGAACCGCTCGGTGAGCACGAAGAGGGACCGGATGCTGTCGAGCCGGTAGTTGCGGATGTCGTCGCGGAGGTGATCGTAGCCGATCAGGTTCCAATGGTCCGTGTAGTAGACCAGCCCGAGCGGGTCCACCTTGCGCTTCGTCAGCT
Organism: Rhodothermales bacterium; assembly: GCA_033721675.1. Classification (GTDB taxonomy): domain Bacteria; phylum Bacteroidota; class Rhodothermia; order Rhodothermales; family JAWWAN01; genus JAWWAN01. The sequence goes on from JAWWAN010000246.1 coordinate 935, forward strand.
CGTCGCGGCTCTGCACATAATACTCCATGATGACGGAGCGGTGGTGGGCGACGGCCTCGCTGAGATCATACCAGCGGCCCTCCTCTTCGTCGGCGCCGCGCGCGGTCATCAGCCAGTACGGATCGAGCACGGTCCGCTCGTTGAGCTGGTCGATATACTCCCGCACCTGCTGCGGTAGCACGGACCGGATCTTCATCGCCACGGCATCCGCCTCCTTGCGGAGCGAGGCGTCGGACTGGAGCTTCATGAACTCGGTCCCGACGAGCAGCGTCGCCGCCTGCCGCCCCGAGAGCATGAGCGGCGGGAGCTGATATCCTTCGAGGATCTCGTAGCCGCCCTCGTCCGCGTAGGTCAGCGGCACGCCGGATTCGCTGAGGGCGCGCAGGTCGCGGAAGATCGTCCGGCGGCTGACGCCGAAGTGCTCCGCGAGGTCGCGCGAGGTCATGCTCGGGCGATTCTGGAGGAGCAGGATGAGCGCGAAGAGGCGCTCGGTGCGGTTCAAGGTGCGCTCGCGGTTGCTCATCAAGCGATCCGGAAAACGACGAGAAAAGGGGCTAAAAGCTACGCTTTTAAACGATTTTGCAGGGGTGAAGTTCGAGTGTCACCCCCTAAAAATCCACCACCTCGACGATCTTTTTATCCCGGAAGTAGGGGCGGCCGAGGAGGGGTTCCAGCGGGGTGATGTCCACGCGGAGGTCCCCCCATTCCTCGCGGAGCGCAGCGATTTCCTCCGTTAGGTCGCCGCCTTTCAGGCAGATCAGTCCCGGCCTCCACGCCGTCTGGGCAGGGGGCGTCGAAGGCGGAGAGGCGGCCCGCCGGTGCCATCGCCAGAGGTCCGCGAGGGGGGCCGTCGCGCGGGAGACGGAGTACCCCGCCGCACCCGGCCAGGCCTCGGCGCGGCCGTGCCACGGGTGCACGTTCGTCAGGCCCAGCCGCCGCGCCACAGCCCGCACCGCCTGGATCTTCTTCCCCACGGCATCGACCGCGTGGATCGTCACCTCGGGGAAGGCGATGGCGAGCGGGATGGCGGGAAGGCCCCCGCCGGTGCCCCAGTCCACCACAGTGCTGCCTGCGGGGAACGGCTTGCGCGTCAGCGCGAGGCTGTGGACGAGGTGGCGTTCCTCGAACTCCGCCTCGGTCTCGCGCGAGATCAGGTTGTGGCGCTGGTTGAAGCGCAGCAACTCCGCGCGGAAGGCATCCAGCAGACCGCGCTGGTGGGCGTCGAGGGCGTCGAGCGGATCCCAGGGCATCAGGCGCCCGCCGTCTCCGGGGTCGTTTCACGTGAAACACGGTGCCGGTGCTTTTTCAATAGCACCATCAGCACCGAGACGTCCGCCGGGCTGACGCCGCTGATCCGCGAGGCCTGCCCCAGGTTCTCGGGCCCGATCCGGCCGAGCTTCTCGCGCGCTTCCTTGGAGATCGCCTCGACGGCCGCGTAATCGAAGCCTTCGGGGATGGCCCACCCCTCCAGCGCCTCCATCTCGCGGACCATCGCCTCCTGACGCTCCACGTACCCGGCATACTTCAGTTCGATCTCGACGAGCCGGACGGTGCGCTCCATCCCGGGCGCTTCGGTGACCACCTCCTCGTACAGACCAGCCTGTGTGAGCAGGGCATCGAGATCCACCTGCGGGCGCAGGGCGAGCGCGGCGAGGCGCACCGGCTGATCGATCGGCGAGGTCCCGACGGATTCCAGGTACCCGTTCACCTGGTCGGGGCGGATCGAGGTCTGTTCCAGCGCTTCGCGCGTGCGGGCGACGGCGGCACGCTTCGCCTCCATCCGCGCCAAGCGCGTGGCCGAGGCGAGGCCGAGCCGGTACCCGAGCGCGGTGAGGCGGAGGTCCGCGTTGTCCTGCCGCAGCAGAATCCGGTGCTCGGCGCGGCTGGTGAACATCCGGTACGGCTCGTCGGTGCCCTTGGCGACGAGGTCGTCGATGAGCACGCCGATGTACGCCTGCGAGCGGTTCAGGACGACGGGTTCCTCGCCCCGAAGGCGCTGCACGGCGTTGATGCCGGCCATGAGCCCCTGCGCGGCGGCCTCCTCGTACCCCGTCGTGCCGTTGATCTGCCCGGCGAAGAACAGCCCCTGCACGCGCTTCGTCTCCAGGCTGTAGCGCACCTGATACGGGGGGAAATAGTCGTATTCGATGGCATAGCCGGGGCGCAACACGTGCGCCTGCTCCAGCCCGGGCACGCGCCGCAGGGCCTCCAACTGCACGTCTTCGGGCAGGCTCGTCGAGAAGCCGTTGACGTAGACCTCGTGCGTGCGTCGCCCCTCGGGCTCCAGGAAGATCTGGTGGCGCTCCTTGTCCGCGAACCGGTCGATCTTGTCTTCGATGGACGGGCAGTAGCGCGGTCCGCGCCCCTGGATGCGGCCGGCGAACATCGGGCTGCGGTCGAAGCCGGTGCGCAGAAGATCGTGGACGGCGGGGTTGGTGTAGGTGAGCCAGCACGAAAGCGGGTCGCCCGGCAGCGCATCCGTGAGGAACGAGAAGGGTGTGGGGTCGGCGTCGCCGGGTTGTTCTTCGAGCACGCCGTACTCGATGGTGCGGCCGTCGATGCGGGGTGGCGTGCCGGTCTTGAGACGGTCGCTCACGAAGCCAAGACGTTCGAGGCTGGCCGTCAGGCCCGTGGAGGCGCGCTCCCCCATGCGCCCCCCGCCGAACTGCTGCTCGCCGACGTGGATGACGCCGTTCATGAACGTGCCGCTGGTGAGGATCACGCACGGCGCGCGGAACACGTCGCCCAGCTGGGTGCGGATGCCCTGCACCGCCCCGTCCTCGACGAGCACGTCCGTCGCCATGTCCGCCCGCATGAAGAGGGTCGGGAGGGCCTCCAGCATCTCGCGGATGGCGGTGGCATATTCGAGGCGGTCGCACTGCGCGCGCGGCCCCCACACGGCCGGCCCCTTGCGCCGGTTGAGCATCCGGAACTGGATGCCCGCCTGATCCGTGGCCCGCCCCATCAGGCCGCCGAGCGCGTCGATCTCGCGGGCGATGTGCCCCTTGCCGATGCCCCCGATGGCCGGGTTGCAAGACATCTTCCCGATGGCCTCCAGGCTCATCGTCAGGAGGAGCGTCCGCGCCCCCATCCGCGCCGCCGCCGCCGCCGCCTCAGACCCGGCATGGCCCCCGCCGACGACGATGACATCGTATGAGAAATAGTTGCTCATATAACGGGCTTATCGTCAACTGAAACATTGAGGCGATACCCACACACAGAGGGAGCACGCGAGCAGGGTGCATGCGCACTCTCGCCCCGAGCCCACCCCGAAACCGCTCGCCCCGATGCCATCCTGAGAGAGGACGTTTCGAGGGCACGGAGTCCAGAAAAGGGCATAGACACGGCATCCTCGATGCCCTGGTACACAGTCTGATCTAGAAGAAACAGTACAGACTTGATCGAAGAAAAACATTCCTCTGAAATCGATGGGGTTCCTATAAGAAAAGGGTATGATATCTCGACAGGATCTTGTGATCCGTAGCTATAAATATCTCGTGTGTGGATAGGATGGTATGAGAAATTAACGTTCATAAAAAATGCCTAAAGAAGAAGATTATTTGCCTATGCAGAACCGGGAGAATATCTGATCGAGTACATCTTCGTTCGTGATCTCGCCGGTGATGGCGCCGAGGTCGTGGAGGGCAGCCCGGAGGTCGAGCGTGAGCAGGTCGCCCGAGGCGCCGGCGTCGAGCGCGCGGCGGGCCGCGTGGACGGCGCCGAGGGCATGCTGAAGGTGGCGGCGGTGGCGCTGGTTCGTCACCACGTGCGACGCGTCTGCACCACCGAGGTGCGCCCCGGCGGTCTCGATGAGCACGCGGACGAGATCCGTCAACGCCCCCGCCTCCTGCAGGCCGCGTTCGGCGGAGAGTACAACGTAGGGCGCTCCGTCGAGGTTCGGGGGCGGCGCGGCGGGCCCGAGCAGATCCGCTTTGTTGCCGGCGAGGACGAGATGCGGCAGACCCTTCGCCTGGACGGACCCGAGGAACGCGTGCTCCTCGGCATCGAGCCCGGAGGTGAGGTCGTAGACGTACAGCAGCACGTCGGCCCGCTCGATGGAGCGATGCGCGCGGCGGACGCCCTCCGCCTCGATCGCATCGGACGTCGCGCGCAGCCCGGCGGTATCGACGAAGCGGAAGCGGAAGCCCTCGATCTCGGCCTCGGCCTCCACTTCGTCGCGCGTGGTGCCGGGCGTGGGGCTGACGATGGCGCGGTCCCGCCCGACGAGCGCGTTCAGCAGCGTCGATTTACCTGCGTTGGGGCGTCCGCCGATGACCACGCGCACGCCGTCGCGCAGCAACTCGCCGACGCGGTAGGAGGCCAGCAACTCCTCCAGCAGGGCCTGGGCGCGCGTCAGGAGGGCGTCGAGCCGGCTGCGGTCCGCGAACTCGACGTCCTCGTCCGAAAAGTCCAGCTCCAGCTCGACGAGCGCGGCCAGCTGCAGCAGCTCGTCGCGGAGGGCCTGCAGGCGCTCGGAGTAGCGGCCCTGGAGGTGCGAGAGCGAGACGCGGTGGGCGAGGGTGGACGAGGCGTGGATGAGGTCGGCGACGGCCTCGGCCTGGGCCAGGTCCATCTTGCCGTTGAGGAAGGCGCGCTGCGTGAACTCGCCCGGCGCGGCCATCCGCGCGCCGTGGTGCAGCAGGGTCTCCAGGATGAGCGGGGCCGCGAAGTCGCCGCCGTGGCATGCGATCTCGACCACGTCTTCGCCCGTCACCGAGCGCGGGGCGCGGAAGAGCGTCACCACCACCTGGTCGGCGTCGCCGCCGCGCGGGGCCTCGACGAAGCCCACGTGGGCCGTGTGCGAGGCCGCCGTGCGGAGGTCGCGCCCCCGGAAGCACGCCGCTGCGATCTCGACGGCGGCCGGGCCGGAGAGCCGCACGATGGCCAGCGCGGCCCGGCCTCGGGCGGTGGCGATGGCGGCGATGGTGTCGGGCATGGCGTGGGGGCGGATACCACGAAACGTGAGAGCGCCGGGCTGAAGCATCTCAGCGGCCGGCGCTCTC
>JAWWAN010000247.1:0-5930 GCA_033721675.1 Rhodothermales bacterium
ACGGCGAGGCGGTAGTAGAGGTCTCCGAGGCAAGCCCCGTCCCGGGCCAGCCCCCCCAGGTCCTGGCACGTGGCGTCGTCGCGGCGCTCGTCGCTGTGCTCGCCCGGGGCATCCGCCGAGGGCAGTGCGCCGGAGCGGAGAAACTGGAGGAGCGCCCGCTGGGCGTCGCGCGGGAGCGCATCGACGGCATCGAGGAAGAGGGTGCCGCCTGCGGCGCGGGCGAAAGGGGCGGCGAGGTCGAACAGGGTGCCGGCGACGGCGCTGTCGGCGAGGGCAGCCCCTTGGACGACGACGAACGGGGCGGCGCGGCGCGGGCTGGCAGCGTGCAGCGCCCGCGCGGCGGTCTCTTTGCCGGCGCCGCGCTCGCCGGTGACCAGGACCGGCCCGTGGCTGGCCGCGACACGACGGATCTGTTCGGCTACGTCGTGCATGGCCGGGCTGGCATAGACGAGGCCGTCGAGAGGCGCGGTGGAAGAGCGCGTCGGGTGAGCCAGGCGGCCGGCGCGGAGCAATGCGTGCTCCAGCGCCAGAGACGCCACGGGCAGCCACGGTTTCATCTGGGGGAAGGCAGCCTGCCACGCCGGGTCGTCCTCGCCCCGGAGCCGGACGCCGAAGAAGTAGGCCGGGCCGGGGTGGCCGCGCAGGCGCAGCCACAGCACGTCGCCGGCCAGGAGGCGCGGGCCGCACGGCTCATCGAAGCGGGGCACGGTGGGGGCCTCGCCATGCTCCAGGACGCAGTGCCAGCCCTGGCCTTCGTCGCAGCGGTAGAAGCCCATCCAGCGGTCGGGGAGGAGGCGGGCGGCGGCGGCCAGCCACGTCTCGGCCACGAGCTTCTCGGAGAGCGCGGCGCGGGCGAGGGCGGCGCCGATCGTCGTCTCCGGCAGGGGCGGCGCGCCGTCTTCGGCGTCGGGTCCGGTGGCGCGGAGGGTGCGGGCGGCCTCGAGCGCAGGGTGGGCGCCCAACTGTTCGAAGGTTCGGCAGGCTGCGTCGAGGTGGGCGCGGGCCTCGGCGGGGGCGCGGCGGGCGTCCGCCCGGGCCAGCAGCACCTGGGTCTGTGCGGCGCCGTACGCGTCACCCACGAGGGTGTGGGCGGTCAGGGCCTGCCCGAGGTGCGCGCGGGCATCGTCGTCGCTGCCTTCGGCGGCGAGCAGGCCGAGGACGGCGAAGCGCTCGGCCGCCAGCGGCAGCACGCCGAAGAGGTCGCCCAGCGGTTCGATGGCCGCCAGGTGGCGGCGGGCCTCGTCCAGATCCTGGCGGGCCAGGGCGAGGCGGGCCAGGGCGAGGCGGGCACGCAGCTGGCGCGGCTCGTGCCCCGTATCCTGCGCATGCTGGAGCGCGCGGGTGGCGGCAGCGAGGGCCTGGTCGGGGTCGCCCTGTGCGTCGGCCAGGTCGCTCTCCACGAGGGCGGCGTCGGCGGCGAGGCGGCGGTGCTGCGGGTGCGGGAGGTGGGCGCGGACGTCCTGCAGGCGCGCGGCGGCGTCGCCGTAGCGCCCCTGTGCCGTGGCGAGGTAGACTTGTTCGAGGTGCCAGTGGGCCGGCGCCGTCGGGAGGTCGCGTGTGGCGTGGTCAGCCTCGTCGAGGAGGGCGGGCAGGTGGGTCCAGGAGCCGCGCCGCCACTCGGCGAGGGCGCGGGCGTGGTAGGCGGCCAGCAGGGCATAGCCGGGCCGGGTCGCGGCGGTGCGGAGCTGCTGCACGGCGTCCTCGGCGGCCTCGGCGACGGCAGCCGGAGGGCGGCCGAGCGCAGCCAGCAGCGCGGCTTCGTAGGCCCGGGCGCGGGCGCGGGCGAACGGATCGTTCAGGCGGCGCCCTTGCTCGGCGAGGGCGGCGGCGCTGGCGAGGGCCTGCGTGTAGGCGCCGCCCACGTGGTAGGCCAGGGTGCGCACGTCGAGCATCCAGCATGCAGCGGCGGCGTCCTGCACGCGCGGCTGGAGGGCGGCCGCCTCGTCGAGGGCGCGCTGCATCAGCGGGTGCTCGTCGATGGTGAAGCAGGCAAAAGCGCGGCCGAGGAAGGCCCAGCAGCGGCCCGGCGCGTTGGCTGCGTCGCGGAAGAGGTGCTCGGCCTCGTCGAGCAGCACCAGGGCGCGGGCATCGTCGTAGGTGGGGGTGTGGTGCCAGGCGTGCGTCCACCCCAGCCAGAGGGCCACCTCGGCGCGCACCGCCGGGGCGAGCGTGGCGCGCCGGGCGGCGGCGTCGAAAGGCGCGAGGAGGGCGCGGGCCTGGGGGGGGTCCCCGGCGTGGAGCAGGCGCACCCGGGCCAGCAGCGCCCGCAGCAGCACCTGGTCGTCCGGCAGATGCTCCGGGACGGTCTCGTGCAGCGGTGCCAGCAGCGGCTCGATCATGCGCGCCACGTCCGTGCTGCGGCCCTCGGCCAGCAGCCCACGCGCGAGTGCTATGGTCCGGGTGTAGTTCATCGGGAGGGCAGAGGCGCCGCGTCCGTCCTACAGGAATCCGAGTTCGAGCTTGGCCTCGTCAGACATCATCTCGACCGTAAACGGGGGGTCGAACGTCAGCTCGACGTCGACGTCCTCGACGCCCTCGGTGAGGGCGACGGCGCTCTCGACCTGGCCGGGGATGATGCCGGCGGCCGGGCAATTGGGCGTCGTCAGGGTCATCAGCACATCCACCCGGCGGTCTTCGTGGATCGTGAGGCCGTAGATCAGCCCGAGGTCGTAGATGTTGATCGGGATCTCGGGGTCGTAGACTTCGCGCAGCGAGGCCACGATGCGCTCCATCAGGGCCTCGTCTTCGGAGTTGTTGACAAGCTGGACGTCCATCGTTCTGCTCAGTTCTTGGCCGTCTCGCTGAAAGCGAGGGCGTAGTGTTTCATCCGGCGGACCATCGCGGCGAGGCCGTTCTTGCGGGTCGGCGAGAGGTGCTCGTCGAGCCCGATGCGGCCGAGGAAGTCGAGGCGGGCGGCGGCCACGGCCTCGGGCGGCTGCCCGGAGAATACGCGCACGAGGAGGGCGATCAGGCCCTTCGTGATGAGCGCGTCGCTGTCGGCGCGGTAGCGCACCACCCCGCCGTCGTGCTCGGCGTGCAGCCAGACCTGGGCCTGGCAGCCGTGGACCCGGTACTCCTCGGTCTTGTACCGGTCCTCGATCAGGGGCAGGGCGCGGCCCAGCTCGATCAGGTGCTCGTACTTTTCCATCCAGTCCTCGAAGAACGCGAACTCGTCGACGATCTCGTCGGCACGGCGGGCGATGGTCTCCATAGGGGGGTAGCGAGGGGTTATCCGAACATCTGGTGAACCTTTCGCAGCCCGTCGACGAGCCGGTCCACCTCGGCGCGCGTGTTGTATAGCGCGAAGGAGGCGCGGACGGTGCCGGGGATGCCGAAGCGCTGCATCAGGGGCTGCGTGCAGTGGTGGCCCGTGCGGACGGCGATGCCCAGCCGGTCAAGGACGGTGCCGGCGTCGTAGGGATGCACGGCGCCGGGCAGGAACGAGACGACGCTCGCCTTCTCGGGCGCGGTGCCCACGATCCGCAGGCCGTCGATCTCGGTGACGCGGGCCGTGGCATACTCCAGCAGCTCATGCTCGTAGCGGCCCACAGCGTCGAGGCCGAGGCCGTCCAGGAAGTCGGCGGCGGCGGCCAGCCCGATGCCGCCGGCGATGTGCGGCGTGCCGGCCTCGAACTTGTGCGGCAGCTCGTTGAACGTGGTCCGCTCGAACGTCACGGTCTCGATCATGTCGCCGCCGCCCTGCCACGGAGGCATCGCTTCCAGCAAGGCCTCCTTGCCGTAGAGCACGCCGACGCCCGTGGGGCCGAACATCTTGTGGCCCGAGAAGCAGTAGAAGTCGGCGCCGAGGGCGCGGACGTCTACCTTCATGTGAGGCACGGCCTGCGCGCCGTCCACGAGCACGGGCACGCCCGTCGCGTGGGCCGCCTCGATCAGCGCGCGCACCGGGTTGATGGTGCCGAGGGCGTTTGAGACGTGGACCACGGCCACCAGCTTCGTCCGCTCGGTGAGCAGCCGCAGGTACTCGTCGTAGACGATCGCGCCCGTGTCATCGACCGGGACCACGCGGAGCGTGGCGCCGGTGGCCTCGCAGAGGAGCTGCCACGGCACGATGTTCGAGTGGTGCTCCATCGCGGTGATGAGCACCTCGTCCCCCGCGCCCACGTGCGCGCGGCCGTAGGTCTGCGCCACGAGGTTGACGGCCTCCGTGGTGCCGCGCGTGAAGATCACCTCGCGGGGATCGGCCGCGCCGATGAACCGGGCGAGCCGGGCGCGAGCCGCCTCGTAGGCCTCGGTGGCCCGCTGGCTCAGCACGTGCACCCCCCGGTGGATGTTGCTGTTCTCGCGCCGGTAGTAGGCCGCCATCCGGTCGATCACAGCCTGCGGCTTCTGGGCCGTCGCGGCGTTGTCCAGGTAGACGAGCGGCTGCCCGTCGTAGACGGTCTGATGGAGCGCCGGGAAGGCGGCGCGGACGGCCTCGACGTCGTAGGCCGTCCCAGCGTCCGTGCGGGTGGCGAGCGTGTCCATGGCGCGGAAAGGGATTGGGCGGCGGGCCGGTTCAGGCGCCGAACCGCGCGGCGACGAGGGCGTCGAGGTGGTCGCGCAGGGCGGGGAGGCGGACCGTTTCGAGGACGTCGCCGGCGAAGGCGGTGAGCATCAGCGCGCGGGCCTGCGCCTCGCTGAGGCCGCGCGAGCGGAGGTAGAACAGCCCCTCGCGGTCGAGCTGACCCGTCGTGGCGCCGTGGCTGCACTGCACGTCGTCGGCGTAGATCTCGAGCTCGGGCTTCGAGTACATCTGCGCCGTCTCGCTGAGGAGGATGCTCTTGTTGCTCTGGTAGGCGTTCGTCTGCTGCGCGTCCTGGCGGACGAAGACCTTGCCGTTGAAAACGCCCGTCGCGCGGTCGTCCAGGACGCCCTTGTAGAGTTCGTTGCTGAAGCAGGCGGGCACGGCGTGGTCCACCAGCGTGTGGTTGTCCACGTGCATCGCGCCGTCGCCCAGGAAGAGGCCGTACAGGTGCGCCTCGCACCCCTCGGCGTCCGGATGGACGGTAACGTTGTTGCGGATGACCTCGCCGCTGAAGGTGAATGTGCTGGTGCGGAAGACGCTCGGGCCGGCCTGGTAGGCGTGGAGCGTGTTGACGGCCGAGGCGTGCGCGTGGTCGTCCTGGATCTCGTAGAGGTCGACGTGGGCGCTGTGGCCGACGTACACCTCCGTGACGGCGTTGAGGAAGACGGGGTTCGCGCCGAGGGCTTCGCTCGTCTGCACGAGCCGGAGCTGCGCCCCGCGCTCGGCCACGATCAGCAGGCGCGGCTGGATCATCGTCGCCGTGTCCTCGCCGCGCACCAGGTGCATCACGTGGATGGGCCGGTCCAGCACCACGTTCTCGGGCACGTAGACGAAGGCGCCGTCCTGCGCGAAGGCGGTGTTGAGCGCGGTGAAGACCTCCTCAGACGCCTTCGCGTACTGCCCGGCGTGGGCGTCGACGAGGTCGGCGTGCACCTCGGCGGCTCTGGCGAAGCCGGTGACGAAGACGCCCTCGGGCAGCCCGCCGAGCGCGGAGAGGTCCTCGCGGAAGCGACCGTCGGCCAGGACCAGCTCGTAGGCGTCGAGGCCGGGCACCCGCAGGCGGTCTACCTCGGCGCGGGTGGCGTCGCCGCCGGTATGGCCCATCGGCAGCGCGTACGCCCGCTTCAGCACCTTGCCGATGTTGGTGTACTTCCACGCCTCGTCCTTGCGGCCCGGAAAGCCCAGGCGCGCCACGTGGCCGATGGCGTCCTTGCGGAGGCCGTGCAGGCGGGCGTTCGTCCCGTTGAGCGTGTGCCCGTCGTTCATCTCGAACGCCTGCACGAACCGCGCGACCAGGCTCTGCTCTCTATCGATCGTTGTCGGCATATCGTGTCTCAGAATCTTCCATGTCCCCGGGTCTCGGCCGGAGCGCTGTTTTACGCGGCGACGGTGGCTTCGCGGATCC